>NZ_JBEZKJ010000044.1:0-68284 GCF_040651675.1 Streptomyces sp. NPDC048415
AGGTCCGCATCGCGATCGTCTGTGACAACTTCTCCCCGCACCTGACCACGAAGAGGTGCCAGCGGGTCGGCACCTGGGCCACCACAAACAACGTCGAGATCGCCTACACCCCCACCAACAGCTCCTGGCTCAACCGCATCGAGGCCCAGTTCACCGCCCTGCGTTACTTCACCCTCGACGGCACCGACCACGCCAACCACAAGGAACAGGGCAGCATGATCCGCCGCTACATCATCTGGCGAAACCGCCACGCCGACGACCGGCACCTACGCGCCCTCGTGGACAGGGCAAACGTTGCCTGATGCGGCACTAGCTTCATGCGCGGCCAGCCAGTCATGCGCGCGCTGAACGCCTACGACCACTAAAACCACCATTAGACGAAGATCAACAGCCACCCTGTGTACGCGACCGCACGAAGTGGGCCAGAGCCCGTTGAGAGATACGCAGCCGGTGGGCGCCAGTTCGTCTCATCCACCGAAGGGGGGTCGCGGCTTCCCTCCGCGCATCTTGCGCGACGTGCGCACCCCCGCTTGGGCGTCCACCCGTGCAGCCCGGTCCGCCATTGCGGGAACGGCGTCGGGCGGCCGGCCTGATCAGGCGTCCGGTCGGCGGCCGACGAAAGTGCTCAGCACGAGGTCGATGAGTGCCTGGGCCGCAGCGGACGGACGGCGGTCGGCCGCCGTGATGAGCGAGATCACGAACGCTGGTTCCGGCTGCACCGGCCGAAGGGCGACCGCGCGGGAACCGACGGTCAGCGATTCGCTCAGAAACGCGAAGCCGAAACCCGCTCTGACCAGTTCCACGACCGTGGGGACGTCGGCCACTTCGACGGTGACCAGCCGTCGCACCCCGGATTCCAGGAACAGCCGGTCGACGCTGAGCCGGGTGCCCCATCCCGGCGGAAAGTCCACGAACGGCTCGCCGTCGAGTTCGGTGAGCGGGACGACGCGACGCCGGGCGAGCGGGTGGTCCTCCGGGCAGGCGAGCAGCATCGGCTCGGAGGCCAGCGGATGCACCGTCAGACCGGCTGGATAGTCGCTGGGGAAGGCGGCGAAGGCCAGATCGAGCCGGCCGTCGATCACCTGGTCGGCCAGCTCCGTGGATCCGCCCTGGGCAGCGCTCGGGACGATCTGCACCTGCGGTCGTTCCTGGTGATATCGCGTCAGTACGGCGGCCAGGTCGATCAGTGTCATCGAGTGCATGATGCCGACCCGAACGGTGCCGCGGAGTCCGCCGTGCGCGGCCGCGACGGCGTCCCGGGCGGCGTCCACCGCGGCCAGTGCGTTGCGCGCCTCGATGAGAAGCGCCCGACCGGCGTCGGTGAGTTCGACGTAGTGGGTGGTGCGATTGAACAGCCGGCCTCCGAGTTCGCGTTCCAGCGACCGGATCGAGACGGACAGCGCCGACTGCACAAGGTGCATGCGGGCCGCGGCGCGGGTGAAGCTGCGCTCCTCGGCCACGGCCACGAAGTGCTCCAGATGCCGCAGCTCCACGTCATGCCCCACATTCATGACTGTGATGAAGATTCTTCGTTGGACAGCATAACCGTGACGGACGGACGCTGAACGGGCCGGGCGTGGCAACCAGACCGCGCCCATTCATCGGGCAAGCGACAAGGAACCACTTCATGTCTTCCGCCATCACTGCCACACGCGAACAGGTCGGGCGCGCTCATACGCACGCGCGGCGACGCCGGCACCATTCGTTCGGATTCTGGGCCGCCACGGTGGCCTTCCTGGCGAACATGGGATTCTCGGCAGTGCCGACGCCGCTGTACGTGCTGTACCAGCAGCGCGATCATTTCTCCACGATCATGCTGACGGTCGTCTACGCGGTGTACGCGGTCGGAGTGATCGCCAGCCTGTTCTTCGGCGGCCACGTGTCCGACTGGGTGGGTCGCAAGTGGGTGTTCGTGCCCGCGCTGCTGGTCAACGTGGTCAGCGCGCTGATCTTCCTGTCGGCGCCGAGCCTGCCCGGACTCCTGGTGGCCCGGATCATCAGCGGGATATCCATCGGCCTGACGACCGCGACGGCCACCGCCTACCTTGCCGAACTGCACCTCGGAGCGTCAGGCGGCGAAGGGGGCTCGCCGCGCCGCGCCCAGGTGGTGGCCACCGCGGCCAATCTGGGTGGGATCGGCGTCGGGCCACTGGTCTCCGGAGTCCTGGCCCAGTACGCGCCCGGGCCGTTGCGGCTGCCCTACATCCTGTTCGGGGCCGTCCTGTTCGTGCTGGCCGTACTGGTCGCGGTCGCGCCGGAGACCGCCGACCGCCCGGTCCCCGCGCCGCGGTACCGGCCGCAGCGCGTCGCGGTGCCGGGGCACGCTCGCCGGATGTTCATCGCAGCCACCGCCGCGGGCATGGCCGCGTTCGCCGTCTACGGCGTGTTCAACTCCCTGGCTCCGACGTTCCTGGCCGGCACGATGCATCAGAGCTCGCACGCGGTAGCCGGCGCCGTGGCCTTCATCGCGTTCGCCGCGGGCGCTGTCGCCCAGATCGCGATGGGTCGAGCCGACTGGCACCGCACTCTCCGCGTCGGCCCGCTGATCCTCATCCCGGGCCTCGCCCTCCTCGCGGGCGGGATGTGGCTGCCCAGCCTGACGATGTTCGTGATCGGCGGACTCATCAGCGGCGCCGGTGGGGGCCTGGCCTTCCGCGGCGCGCTCACCGCCGCCGGGTCGAGCGCCCCACCGGAGTCCCGCGCCGAGGTGCTCGCCGGCTTCTTCCTCGGCGCGTACATCGGACTGTCGGTGCCCGTCATGGGCCTGGGAATCGCCACCCAGTACGTGGCCGCCCGCACGGTGATGCTGGTGTTCGTGGTGGTCGTGGCCATCGCCGTGGTGCTGTCCACCCGTGTAGTGAGCGCAGAGCATGCCCGGAGCGAGATGCCGGTTCGGCACGAATAGCCGTGGCCCTCTGAGTACATCCGCACCCGAAGGGCGTACGGCCATGGCCACCCGCAGGTTCGCCAAGGCCGGGGAACCCTCGGACGATTCCAACGGAAAGGAATACCGATGCCTCGGTCCACCATCTCTCGGATCACCACACGGAACAGGACGTCGACGGCAGATCTCGGCACGGGTCGACACCGTGGGCAACCCGCCGACGGCGATGCGCCCGTGTCCGCCGCAGATGCGATCGCCGGGCGCGGCCGTCATCGCCGCACCTCCCCCACTACCTTTTCTGGGGCCCCGCAACGGGGCTCCCGGCTTCCGGGTCCGGAATGACTGCTTCCCCCTGTTGACCATGACAATGCCGTTGCTTTTGGTGGTTACTGCCATCTGTGGTTCACGGTGATGACGGCTGGTGGGCGGCGGTGGCTAGCAGGTTCGTCGGGGGTCTTGCTGCTGAACGGGGTGATCGACGACTTCAATTTGCGGGGGCAGTCGCGTGAGCGTCGTCGGGGCAGGAGGGACCAGCGAATCTCGGCGAGGCCGAGAAGGCGGTCATGCTTTCGGGCCGAGGGGGGGAAAAGCCGCTCGGCGTGATCACCGAACGGCGGACAACATGCAGGGCCCGGGTAAACGATGTCCGCTCAGCGGAAGTCTGCGCGATCCGGGCCACATCGTTGAGCAGGTCGCGAGTCGCGTGGTGGACGATCAGGTGGGCATAGATCTCCTGCCTGACACCGTCCGGGGTCTGCGAGCGCAGGACCGGTCTGCCCCGCTGGTGAGTCTTGATCTCGTCGAAGACGATCTCGATCTCCCAGCGCCGGGCATACAAGGTGGCGAGTTCGGCGGCCGGACACTCCTCATGGTCCGTCAGACTGGTGACAAGCCGGATCACGTCCGCCTGACCGTCGACATCGAAGCGCTCGGCGTGGTAACGGGGCACTGGTACCACCGAATCCACGGTCGATCTGTACGCCGCGATCCACCGTGCCGTGCGGTTTCTCGAACGGGTCGATCCATTCGGGTTGCAGTGCCCGGTGTGCACAGGGGGCGTGCCGTGTTCATCAGCACGTTGCCGTTGTCCTTCCTCTGCCCACCCAGGGAACGGACCGGTGCGATCGCGGGTGTGCCGCCGCCTCGCTATCCTGATCAAGGATTCATACATATGTGCAAATGCTGCATCTGGCGTCGTTGTTGCCCCCACCCTGTAGGGAAAGGAAGGTCAGCATGACTGCAGTGCTTCCCCCTCCCACTCCAGTCCTGGAGCCCGCGGCGAAGGACCTTGCCGAGGCGACCTCGCCGCACCCGCGGATCTACGAGGTGCCGCCGGATCAGGGCCGTGACATCCTCTCCGGCCTGCAGACCGGAGAAGGTGTCGCGAAACCCGACGTCGAGGAGGAGTGGGTGACCGTCGACGCCGGCAGGTGGGGGCAGGTACGCACCCGCATCGTGCGCCCGCGCGGCATCTCTGGGACGCTTCCGGTCATCCTCTACATCCACGGAGCCGGGTGGGTGTTTGGCGACGAGAACACCCACGACCGCCTCGTACGCGAACTCGCCGTCGGCGCCGGCGCGGCTGCGGTCTTCCCCGTCTACGACCGGGCCCCCGAGGCCAAGTACCCCACTCAGATCGAGCAGAACTACGCCGTGGCCCAATGGTCGGTCAGCGAAGGCGCCCAGCACGGCCTAGACGCCTCGCGCCTCGCCGTGTGTGGCGACTCCGTGGGCGGAAACATGTCCGCGGCCCTCGCCCTGATGGCCAAGGACAGGGGCGATGATGTTCGGGTCGGCTGCCAGGTCCTGCTCTACCCCGTCACCAACGCCGACTTCGACACCCCGTCCTACCTGCAGTTCGCGGACGGGGACTACCTGACCCGGGACGGAATGATCTGGTTCTGGGACCAGTACACCACCAATGCCGCCCAGCGCGCCGAGCCCTACGCTTCGCCGCTGCGGGCCAGCATCGACCAGCTGCGCGGCCTGCCCCCGACCCTGGTCATCACCGACGAGGCCGACGTCCTGCGTGACGAGGGTGAGGCCTACGCGGCCAAGCTGCGTGAAGCCGGCGTCGACGTCACCGCGGTCCGCGTTCTGGGCATGGTCCACGACTTCCTGATGCTGGACCTCCTGCGTGACACCAACGCCACCAAGGTCGCTCGTCACCTCGCCATCGACGCACTCAAGACCGCCCTGCACGACTGACAGTGAGGATGTCCGTGGTGACGCCTCGGCGGTTCCTACTTCGCCGATGAGCGTGTCGCTCCCGAGATCCCGGCGGACAGGGGCAGACCGGTCCGTGTAAACACCACGGGCGGAGCGGCCCCTGTACGCCTCACACGTACCCCCGTCGCTGTACGAATCCCAGGGCGATCCCGCCCAGCGGAACGTTCAGCCAAAAGGTGAGCAGCCGGTAGACCAGGACCGCGGAGGTGGCCGGGCCGGCCGGAACACCGAGGGCGGTCAGGGCGGCGATGAGGCCGGCCTCGAAGGCTCCGAGGCCGCCGGGGACAGGGGCCGCATTGGCGAGCAGGCGGGCCGCCATGTAGGCGGCGCCCACCTGCACGAAGGGGAGGGCGCCGCCGAGCGCATGGAGGCTCAGCGCGAGGCCGACGATCTGGACGAGCGGCAGGCCGAGCGCGCCGACGACTCCAACGGCGAGTTTGGTGGGGTTGGTGGCGATGCCGGTCAGCGTGGAGGCGGCCGCGCGCAAAAACGGCCAGACCTTCTCACGCAGGAAGCGGCGGCCAGGCGGGGTGAGGCCGAGCAGCCCCCCGGCGGCCAGTACGAGTGCGATCACGGGCAGGGCGTATTTACCAGCGGGCACGTCCAGATGCACCCCACCGTGGTGCTGTCCGGCCGCAGCGAAGAATACGGCGGCGACCACGGTGTTGGAGACCGCCCCGGCCAGGCTCTGCACCCCGATGGAGGCTGTAGCCGCCCCGGTCTCGATCCCGGTCTTCTGCAGATAGCGCAGGTTCAGCGCCATGCCACCGACGTTGCCCGGGGTGATCCGGTTCAGGAAACTGCTCGCGAACTGCACCTGATACGTGGGCCGGAAGGGCAGCCGCCCGGGGACGCTGCCCAGCTGCACGCAGGTCGAGAACGCCTGCGAGATGAACGTGACGGGCACGACCGCAAGCAGCCACCACCAGTCGGCGCCGCGCAGTGCGCCGAGCGCAGCCGGGGCGTTGGCGAGCTGCGGCAGCACCAGGTGGAGCACCAGGAACGCGCCCACCAGCCCGAAGACGTTCTTCCAGGTGAATCGGGCGAGCTGGGCCGGCTTGGCCGCCGGGGCTTCGCACGCCGTGCGCACCTCGTCAGCGAGGTCGTGCATCAGGTTCGGTCGGCCGCCTGGACGCAGGGTGCGCCGCCGGGCGCCCTTCGCGGCCTCGCGGGCGCGGGCCTGGTCGTAGCGGGCCACCTCGCGTCTTGAGGGGCCGACCAGGGCGAGCGGTTGCAGATACGGCAGGGCTGTCGCCAGCGTCTTCGGGCCGAGGCCGGCCAGCGCGCAGGCCGTGGCGCGGCTCGGGCCAACCCGTACGGCGATCGTGGCGAGGAGTTCGGCCAGATCGGCCCCGAGGACCCCGGGCGGCGCATTGAGCTGCGCCCGCGCGAAGGCGGTCAGCCGGGGCTTGCCGTCCGGGTCGACCACAATGTGCTCGGGGCGCAACGCCCGGTGCGCCAGCCGATGTTCCTGCAGGCGTGCCACCGACGTCCACACCGCGCCGAGCAGCGCGTCGGTCCACTCCTCGTCGCGAAGTGCCGCCAGCGGGAGGGTGTCCTGCCCGACGGTCACCAGGAGCGCGCCCGAGCCGGTCACGGGATAGGCGATGACGGGTTCAGCGACCCGGGCGCCGGTGCGGCCGGCGAAGACCAGCATGAGCAGTTCGTGCTCGGCTGCGCCGACCGGCGTCTGCTCGCCGGGGTCGGCGGGGCGGCGCAGCAGCAGGCGCCGGGCGAGCCGGTGGAACAGGTCGCGGTTACGGTCCTCGGCGGCAAGGACGCGTACGGTGAGCCGCGCACCCTCGGTGGTCTCGGCGCCGTAGAGCATCCCCTCGCCCGCAAGCTGCCGCTCGGTCGGCAGTTCGCGCAGGGCGGCGAGCGGGATGCCGCAGGCGACGAGCGCGTCCGCGACGGCCTGGGGCGGCGGGCGGTCGGACGGGCCGCCGGCCATGAGCAAAACGGCCGATCCTGCGGTGCCGCCCACGGCGAGGGCACCGAACGCGTCCAGCGCGACGAGCGAGGCGGCCAGCACGCCGAGTGCGGCACAGCCGACGATCAGAGCCCACAGGGCCCGCCGCCATGGCCGTGCCAGCCAGGGCCCCGCGGCGACGACCGCCGAGGCGCAGGCCGCCAGGTACACCGCCGACGGCCAGCCCGCCTGCACTAGCCCGCCGCGGCCCACCAGGACCTCCGGCCACAGCTCGGGGCGGCTGCCGGCCAGCGCGAGCCGGGTGAGTGTCCAGGCGATCGCGGCGCCCAGTGCCGCGGCGGGCAGCACGCGCAGCACCGCGTCGATGCGCCGCCCCACGGCGAGGACGACCAAGGCGGCGACCGGCGCCAGCATGGCGATTGCCTGCACCGTGCCGACGAGGCCGTCACGCAGCCCCGGTGACAGCGCGGTGGCCGCGGAGAGCAGGCCCTGCTGGGCCTTGCGGGCGAAGTCACGGGTGGCGACCGCGAGCAGGACCGTTAGTCCGAGCGCGGTCAGGGACACCAGCAGGCGCAGCACGTCGACCGCCCGCCGCACGTCGTGCGTCGCGGGGGCATCGACATCGGGCGCGGCCCCGCCCTCCGGCGTGCCCACGAGGTCGGAGGAGAGCAGCGAGCCGTGGTGGTCGGTCATGTCGGGCCGCCGGCTGAGGTGCGAGAACGACCCATGCGCTCACTCCCTCGGTGCACAGGTCCGGCTCGACCGGACATACCTCCATGCTTCCACGCGGCGGCGGCCCGCGTACGGCGACGACACCGTGGGATCCCCGGCCTTCAGCCTCCCTGGGGAGGCCGGGCGGTCCCGTCCAGGCGGGCGCGGTTCTCCGCGAGCATCTCCTGGACGCGCCGCTCGACCTCCACTGGGTCGACGCCGAGGGCGCGGCCCATGTGGATCGACCACACCTCGGAGCGCACGTTGGTCTCGAAGTCCAGGTCGGCGCGGACGTTCTCACGGGCGGCCTGGCGGTTCTGGCTCACCATGACGAAGGTGGACAGAAAGATGGCCTCCAGGCTGACGATCATGGTGAGCAGTCCGAAAGGGAACGGATCCCAGATCGCCCCGTCACCGAAGACCCCTTCGTTGCACCCGATCCACACCATGAACCAGGCGGCGTGCAGATACACGAACGTCATGGTCCCGGAGAAGGCGGTGATCGCGTCCGCGATCCTGTCCTGGGTCCCGCGCATGCGCGCGAGAACGTCTTGTTCGTTGACGATCCGTACGCCCGGCCGCTTCGGTGCAGTGCCCATGGCCTCTCCCTGCCCGGTGTCCGACGAGGAATCGTCGTCAGCGTACGGCGGCGCAGGGGGTACTGCGCGGCATCGCGGTGTCGACAGCAACGGCATTGTTGACCACGATTTGGGGGGTGTCACCGACGACGAGCACCCCCTGCCGCCATCGGATAACCGACGAAATGCGCCTCGTGAGGTGAGGAAACGGTCGTCCGTCCGCCTTTCCACGCTGAACGCTGAGGTGGGGCTGGTCAGGAGCCTTCAACCACCGGGTAGGGCGCGATTGCCCGCAGGCCTCTCTCCGCGGTCGAGCCGGGGTAGGCGGCGGATGTGAGAACGGTGCGGAGGTCGATGACGGTATAGCCACGGGCAGTGATCGCAGCAAGGATCCGCGGCAGGGCCTGGGCGTCGATCACCTCGCTGTGGCCGTCAGGCACGCCAGCGTGCATCTGCAGGATCGCCCCTGGGCGCAGGGCGTCCAGCGCCCTGCGCACCGCGCCGTCCACGGTCATGCCGCCCTCGGCGCCCATCCACCCGTTGGTGTCGGTGGTGAATTCGATGTCCGCGAACCCCAGCCCGTTGACTTCCCTGATCTGGTCAGGACTGGTCTCGCTGTAGGGAAACCGGAAGAACGGGGTCAGGGCCTCTCCTGCTCCAGCCGCACGCAGGGCCTGGTCCGCTGCCCGGACCTCGCGGCGTCTTCCAGCTGCGGTCAGGTCCTTGAAGTAGGGGTGGCTGTATGAGTGATTGCCCAGCCCGTGTCCCGCTGCCGCGATCCTCTTCACCACCTGGGGATATCGGTCGGCGAAGTCGCCGGTCAGGAAGAACGTGGCAGGTTTACACCGCTGGGAGAGCTCACCGAGGATGCGGTCCAGGCCGGCGTCGTTCCAGGCCGCGTTGAACGTCACCGCGACCACTCGTTTGCGCGTACGGATCACACGGTTCTCCGATCCGAACAGCGCCCGCAAACCCTCGTCGTCCGCAGTCGCCGCCAGGCGCGGCGAAAACCCCTTGGCCGCCATGGTCAGGGGCCTGGGCACCACCGCCCAACGGACAGCGAACAGCCCGGCGGCCACCCCGAGCAGGCGGCGGAACACAAGACGGCGTGGGACGACGAGAGAACGCGTTTCCATGCCATCGCCATCGGCCGACCGGTGCCCTCCCTTGAGCCCGTACCGCAGCGACAACGGCGGGCCAGCTCCATATTTCCGCAGATCAGCGAGTTGCGTCGGTTCCCCCCATCCACTCAACCCGGCAGGCGCCCGAATGGTGACCCGGCCGTGGATTAAGAAACTCCGCTGATCGCCGCGTTCGCTTTCTTCTGTTGGACCGAAGGCCCCGGCCGGCGTGAGCATGGAGTGGCACCACAACATCACATGATGAGGAGTAACACGCCATGCGATCGGTCACGCTCGGTTCGACGGGGCTTCGGGTCTCCCGCATTGCCTTCGGTACCTGGCAACTGGGAGGGCAGTGGGGGACGTTCGACGAGGACGGGGCCATCAGGGCCATCCGCGAAGCCCGCGAGCTCGGGATCAACTTCTTCGACACCGCCCAGGCCTACGGGTTCGGTGCCTCGGAGCGTGTCCTGGGCAGGGCCTTGCGCAAGGAGATCGCCGGGGACAGGGACAGCGTGGTGATCGCCACCAAGGGCGGCGTCCTGCCGGAGGGCGGGCGTGACGCGTCCGCCGCCTACCTGCGCCAGGGCGTGGAGCAGAGCCTGCGCAGCCTGGGAGTGGAGACGATCGACCTCTACCAGGTGCACTGGCCGGACCCGGACGTGACCGCCGTCGAGACGGCCGGTGCGCTCCAGGAGCTGGTCGACGAAGGCAAGATCCGCTTTGTCGGCGTGTCCAACTACGACGCCCGGCAGATGGCCGAATTCGCCGCGGTCCGCCCGGTGCAGACCTTGCAGCCTCCGTATCACCTCTTCCGCCGCGGCATCGAGGCGGAGGTTTTGCCCTACACGATCGAGCACAACATCGGTGTTCTGGCGTACAGCCCCCTCGCCAGCGGTCTGCTCACCGGCCGGTTCGACGAGAGCACCTCGTTCGAGGAGAGCGACTGGCGCGCCAAGTCCAGTGCGTTCACCGGGGACACCTTGAAGCGCAACCTGGCCGTCGTACGGCGACTTGCGGACTTCGCCGAGAAGCGCGGGATCACGGTCAGTCAGCTGGCGATCGCGTGGGTGCTCGCACGGCCGGGCGTGCACGTGGCCATCGTCGGCGCGCGCAGCAGTGCCAATATCCGGGCCAGCGCCGCGGCCGCCGACGTGGAGCTGAGCGCCGAGGACCTCTCCCTCATCGACGAGCTCACGGCCGACGCCGTCTCCGTCGAGGGCGCGACGCCCGAGGGGGTGTTGTGATGCTCGGCGCTGACTCCTGAGGGCTAGGGACGCAGCGGTCCGCCTCCCGGAACGCTGTACTCCGGGCTCGGGGCGCGATCGAGGCCGGGCACCATGCTCAACAGCTGCCGCGCGGCCGGCGCAGTCCGTGCCAGATCCGGCAGGGCGACCGAAGACCGCCAGACAGCGGTGTCTGCGTCGGCCAGGCGCACGACGCTCAGAGTGTCTGCCTGGGGCTTGTCCGCAATGTGCCGGGGCACGAGGGCCACTCCGAGTCCGTGTCCGACCAGGTCCAGCAGACTGTGCACATCGTTGACCTGCAGAGCGACGACTCGATGGCACCCGGCCTCGGTGAAGGCGCGACTGGTGACGGCACGCGCACCCCAGTCGGGAGCGAAGTCCACGAAGGTCTCGCCGTCCAGTTCCTTCCACTCCACTTCTCCGCGTCCCGCCAAAGGATGAGCCGGGTGGCACACGAGGACCATCGGTTCCGTCGACAGCGGCAGGAGACGCACTCCGACCGGGGGCAGGCCGCTCAACGCGACGAACGCCAGGTCGAGTTGGCCGGCGGCGACATCCTCCGCCAGGGCCTGTGAGCCGTCCTGCCGCATGTGGATCTCCACACCGGGGTGCCGGCCACGGAAGCCGGCCAGCAGAGCAGACACATGAACCGCGCCGAGGCACTGCTCGGTGCCGATGGCCAAGGTGCCGCGCAGGAGCCCCTGCACGGCGGCGACCGCGTCCTTCGCGGCTCGCGCACCAGCGAGGGTGCGGCGGGCCTCGTCGAGCAGCGCCCGGCCCGCCTCGGTCAGATCGACGCTGCGGGTGTTGCGCCGGAAGAGCTGGGCGCCCAGTTCCTTTTCCAGGGAACGCACCGAGGCCGACAGACCCGACTGCGACACCAGCAGCCGCTCGGCGGCGCGGGTGAAATGCCGTTCCTCGGCGACGGCGACGAAGTACTCCAAATGACGAAGTTCCATGATTGACAACCTTATTCAATGAATGAAAGCAAATCCATCGATTTTGCAATTCAATTGAAGGAGTGATCCATCGTGCAGACCCGCCGCATCGGACCGTTCGAAGTGAGCGCCGTCGGGCTCGGGGCCATGCCCCTGTCCATCGAGGGAAGGCCCGACGTGGGTCGCGCGATCGCGACGGTCCACGCCGCTCTCGATGCCGGAATGACGCTGATCGACACCGCCGACGCGTATCACGTCGGCGCGGAGGAGATCGGTCACAACGAGACGCTGATCGCAAAGGCCCTGTCCCTCTACGGCTCTGCGTCCGAAGTGCTCGTCGCCACCAAGGGTGGCAGCCTACGGCCGGGCGACGGCTCGTGGACGGTCGACGGAAGACCTGAGTACATCAAACGCGCGTGCGAACAGTCCCTGGCCCGGCTGGGCGTGGAGGCGATCGGCCTTTACCAGTTCCACCGCCCGGACCCCCGGATTCCCTACGCGGAGTCGGTCGGAGCGCTCGCCGAGCTCCTCGACGAGGGAAAGATCGTTGCCGCGGGCATCTCCAATGCCGACCCGGAGCAGATCCGCACCGCTCAGGAGGTCCTGGGCGGCAGGCTGGCCAGCGTACAGAACCAGTTCTCACCGGCGTTCCGTTCCAGCCGTCCTGAACTCGACCTGTGCCATGAACTGGGCATCGCATTCCTGCCCTGGAGCCCGCTCGGCGGCATCTCTCGGGCCCGGCGCCTCGGCACCCGCCATCTCCCGTTGACCTACGTGGCCCAGCAGCTGGACGCGACACCCCAGCAAGTGTGCCTCGCGTGGATGCTCGCTCTGTCGCCGGTGGTGGTTCCCATTCCGGGCTCCAGCCGTCCGGAGACCGCCCGCAGTTCGGCGGCAGCCACCGAACTGCAGATCCCCGCGGGCGAGTTGGACCTGCTGGACGCTTCTCGGCCTGTCACCGTCTGAGGAAACTCCCATGCCGGCCGACGCCGGCATGAGGACAGGTCTCGTCAGCGGGATCGGTCGCGGTTACCGCCGCCGCGCCCGTCGGTCACAAGCTCTTCCGCAGCCCGCACGGATTCAGCGAGCAGACCGACGAACACCTCACGGCTCCACAGGGACAACCCCAGAGCCGCTGTGCAGGCGGCCAGTGCGTCGAGGGTTCCGAGCGTGTCCGCCGGGATCACCTGACGCCCCGCGGGTTCGCCCCCGAGGGCCCAGCCGCGCACCGCTTCGGATACCGCGAACTCGTAGTGCGGGAGAGCCACCGAGCTCACCCCGTCGACCAGATGCACGAGTCGGTCGGCGGGAACGCGCCGACCCGCGATGCCCGCGATGGCCGGCGTGGAGCGCATCAGCCCGTCGACGATGACGCACATGTCCGCCAGAGCCGGCTCGTCCGCCTCATCCACCGCCGCCTTCACCGCGGGAGCATGGTGAATCGCATATCCCCGCACGATGGCCATGGCCCGCTGCTGGGTCGTGCTGTGGCCTGCTTGATGTGAACAATCCCGAGACCACCCGGACCACCTATCTGTTGGCGGCCGCGCAGCCGACACGGTGCTCGGGAGGAGTACTCGCCGGATCCGGACCCCGACGCGGCACCGGATGACCTGGACGGCGGTGACACACAAGCCCGCTCACGCAGAACCGCTTTCCATCTGACGGGCGTTCGCGCCAACACAAGCGCCCCCGGGCCAATCCGCGCGCCCAGTCCCAACCGCCTTGCACACGCCGCCCGCCTTCGGTGCCATGCCGTGATGCACTGAGCGCCCTCGGCGGTCAGGGAAGGTGGCACACCTCGAGGAGGGTGTCAGCCATCGCCATCGCGGCCGGGGGCACCGGGAGTTGGGCCGTGGTGGCGAGCGCCAGCGTCCACGTGATGGTGGGGATGATCGGAACGGCGCGGAGGTCCGGATACCGGCCGGCCGGCGTGGCGGGCATCAGGGTGATGCCGAGCCGGTTACGGACGAGACCGGCGGCGGTGTCGTAGTCGGCCACCTCGTAAGGGGCGTCCGGGGTGATGCCGGCGACGGCGAGGGCGTCGTCGGTCTGGCGGCGAATACCCCAGCCTGCGGCGAACCGCACGAATGTTTCCTCGGCAAGGTCGACGACGTTCATCTGGCTGTGGGTGGTGAGTCGGTGGTCGGATCGGCAGAGCAGAACCATGGGTTCGCGGGCGATCGGTTGAAGGGTGACCTGTTTCGGTGCCTTGGCCGCCGCGACCAGGGCGAGGTCGAGCGAACCGTCCGCGACGGCGGCGAGGTGCCCGGCAGTGCCGGCGACGCTCTGGTGCAGCCGGATCGACACCAAGGGATATCGGGTGTGGAACTGGCCCAGTGCCGCCGGCAGGTCGAGCGGCCCGGAGGACATCAGCGTCCCGAGGTCAACACTGCCGGAGAGCTGCTCCCGGTACCGGGTCACTGAGTCCTTCGCGCGCCGGGCCGCGGCGAGGGTGCTGCGGGCCTCGGAGAGGAATGCGGCACCTGCCGGGCTCAGCCTGATCCGGTATCTGGTGCGGTCGAGAAGCTGGATGTCGAGCTCGCGTTCGAGCTTCGCGACTGCTGTGGACACCGCTGACTGCACGACATGGACCCGCTCGGCACCGCGAGAGAAGCTGCGTTCCTCGGCTACGGCGACAAAGTACTCCAGCTGACGTAGATCCACCCGATGACTATCTCACATCGAGATGACCTGCATCTAGATGTTTCGTTAGACGAGATGGACTGGACGCGCCATGCTCGTCAGTACCGGCCGCGGAACCTGTCGCGAACGAAGGAGACGAGCGATGTCGACCGATCTGACCGAGGAAACGATCACAGCCGCCGTCCAGCAGACCTTCGACGGGTCCACGAACGAGCGCATGCGTGAGGTCTTCGTGGCGCTTGTCCAGCATCTGCACGACTTCGCCCGCGAGGTCCGCCTCACCAGTGAGGAATGGTTCACTGCCGTGGACTTCCTGGAGCGGGTCGGTCACATCTGCAGTCCCACCCGACAGGAGTTCGTGCTGCTCTCGGACATCCTTGGGCTGAGCGTGCTGGTCGACCAGATCAATCACGGCAACGGCTCCGCCACCGACTCCACCCTGCTCGGACCGTTCTACGTGGAAGGCCGACCCCGCGCCGAGAACGGCGCCGACATCTCCGGCGATGTCACGGGCATGCCCCTGTTCTTCAGCGGCACGGTCGTGGACCCCGAGGGACGGCCCGTGGCCGGTGCGGACGTGGACACCTGGCACAGCGACGGTGACGGCTTCTACGACGTGCAGCAGGCGGACAAGCTGAACGGCGAACCGGCCATGCGGGCTCTCCTGGCCACGGGCGACAACGGTCGGTTCTCGTACCGCTCGATCGTGCCGCGCTACTACCCGGTGCCGACCGACGGACCCTGCGGCGAGATCCTCCGCGCCGCCGGCCGCTCCCCGATGCGGCCCGAGCACATCCACTTCTGGCTCCACGCCAAGGGCTACGAACCGCTCGTCACGATGCTGTTCCGCGGCGACGACCCCTATCTGGAGCGGGACGCGGTGTTCGGCGCCAAGCGTTCGCTGATCGCCGACTTCGTCCAGCACGGGGCCGGTGAGACCGCGCCCGACGGCACCAGGATGACCGAGCCGTTCCAGACCGTCGAGTGGACCTTCATCCTGGCCCCGGCCCGACGGTGACGACACCGCGCCGGACATGCCTGCCCCACTGAGCATCAGCCCAGCCCCAGAAAGGACACCAACGTGCGCGCGCTACGTTTCGACCAGTACGGCGGTCCCGAGGTCCTGCGGGTCGCCGAACTGCCCGACCCCCTCGCCACCGAGAACACAGCCGTGGTCGCCGTCCGCGCCGCCTCGGTCAACCCCTCCGATCTGAAGAACGTCGCCGGCATCATGGAAGGCACCGTGCTGCCCCGCGTGCCCGGCCGTGACTTCGCCGGCGTCGTCGTCGACGGTCCACGGCAGTGGCGCGGCGCGGAGGTGTGGGGCACCGGCGGCGACGTCGGCTTCACCCTGGACGGCTCCCACGCGGAGTACATCCGCGTGCCGGTCACCGCGCTCGCCCGCAAACCGGCCCAGTTGAGCTTCGAGGAGGCCTCGGCGGTCGGGGTCAACTTCGTGATCGGCTGGCTCGGTGCCGTCGAGATCGCACACCTGAAGCAGGGTGAGACCGTCGTGGTGTTCGGCATTTCCGGCGGGGTGGGCGGCGCCGTCGCCCAGATCGCCCGGGCTCACGGGGCCCGGGTGCTCGGCGTCGACCTGGTCGCCCCCGCAGATGGCACCCCGGCGGCGGAGATCATCGACGCGTTCGTTCCCTTCACCGCCGGCTCGCCCTTCAGCCCCGACTCGGCCGAGGTGGCCGACGCCTTGCTGGCGCACACCGGCGGCCGGGGAGCCGAAGTCGTCTACGACGCCGTCGGCGGGGTCACCACCGCGGCGGCCCTCGCCTCGCTGGCCCAGCGGGGCAGGCTGGTGGTGATCAGCGCGGTCGGCACGAAAACAGTGGAGATCAACCTGCCGGACTTCTACCACCGCGAGGCTCGGATGCTGGGTGCCGACAGCCGCAAGCTCGACGTCTCCGAGTCCGCCGAGCGCCTGACCCTGCTCACCCCCTACTTCGAACGAGGCGACTTCCGGCCGCTGCCGGTCGCGCACCAATTCGGCCTCGACGAGGGCCACAAGGCCTATTCCGCGGTGGCGGACCAGGTGTCCGGTCGCGTCGTCATCGTTCCAGAAGGCCGTCCCTGACCACCGAGAAAGGCGACACCATGACACGCTGCGCAGGCGCCCGTATCACCGTTCTCGACGAGAACTTCATCGACATCCTCCTGCCCTCGACCCCACGGGTGCGCCGTTACAACATGGATCAGCACTTCAACGCCCGGTACGGCGAACTGCTCGCCGAGAACGGGCTGTGCTACCTGGTAGAGACGTTCACCGAGGGCGGCTCCACGACGATTCTGTTCGACGCCGGACTGACCGCCGAAGTGGTTCTGCACAACGCACAACGGCTCGGTGTGGACCTGCACGACGTGGAGGCGGTGGTGCTCAGCCACGGCCACCCCGACCACTTCGGCGGCATCAATGGAGTGGTCGAGGCGATCGGCCATCCGACCCCGGTGATCGCACACCCCGACGCGTTCGACCCGCGGATGATCGTCAAGCCGCACACCACCCTCCCGATGATCAATATCGGGCTGACCCGGGAGGGAATTCGGGGAGCGGGCGGGCACCTCATGGAAGCGCGCGACTCCGTCCCGCTCGGTCCTGGCCTGTTCACCTCGGGCGAGATGCAGACCACCGCCGACTTCGAGTTCGAAGCCCCCTCGGGGCGGCTCTGCGTCCACGCGGACGGCCGCGTCGAGGCGGACGACATCAACGACCACCAGGTACTCGGCATCGACGTCGAGGGCCACGGGCTGATCGTGATCGACCCGTGCGGGCACCGCGGCGTCGTCAGTTCGATCGACCACATGCGGGCCCTCAGCGGCACCGACACGCTCTACGGCGTCCTCGGCGGGTTCCACACCGGCCACCCCGGCATCAGCGCCAACCGGATCGACAACACCGCGAAAGCACTCGCCGCCTACGAGCCGCGGCTGGTTGCTCCCATGCACTGCAGCGGATTCCCGCTCAAGAAGGCCGTCGCCGATCTCATCCCGGACGCCTTCGAAATCGTCACCGCAGGCACCGTACTCACGATCGGCGACGTGCCACCCGACACCCGCACCTGGCGATGACGCCACAGCCGTACGAGCAACGAACACCAGAGGTCAACGATGACACACAAAACCCTCATCAAGGGTGGCACCGTCTACAGCGTCGACCCCGGCATCGGGGAACTCCCGTGCGGTGACGTGCTGGTGGAGGGCGACACGATCCTGGCCGTCGACGAGCACATTCCCGCGGCGGACGCGCGCGTCATCGACGCCACCGGCCGCATCGTGCTGCCAGGGCTGATCGACACTCACCGGCATCTGTGGCAGGCGGCGTTGCGGCAGATCGCGGCGGACTGGACCCTCGGCCAGTACATCGACCACATGCTGCTGGAACTCGGCCCGAAGTTCTCCCCGGAGGACGTGCACGTGGCCGAACTGCTCGGCGCGATCGAGGCCATCGACGCCGGCGTCACCACCGTCATGGACTGGGCACACATCATGCGCAGCCCGGATCACGCCGACGAGGCGGTGCGCGGGCTGCAGGAGTCCGGCGTCCGGGCGGTGTTCGGCTACGGAAACCCCGGAGGACCCCCCGCCGACTGGTACGCCCGCGACGTGATCCGGGTGGGCGAGCGCTATTTCTCCTCCGACGCCGGGCTGGTCACGTTCGCGCTGGCCAGCATGGGTCCGGAGTTCGGACCGGTCGAGGACACGCTGGCCGACCTCGAACTGGCCCGCAAACTGGGCATCCGCGCCTCGATGCATGTGGGCGTCGGCGCGCTCGGCGCCCAGCGCTCGATCACCGAACTGCACCGACGCGGCCTGCTCGGCCCCGATTTGATCTATGTCCACTGCAATACCTGCACGGACGCCGAACTGCGGCTGATCGCCGACACCGGAGGACATGCCGCCATCTCGCCGCGGGTGGAGATGCAGATGGGGCACGGCTATCCGGCAACGGGGCGGCTCTGCGCGGCCGGGGTGGTGCCGAGCTTGAGCATCGATGTCGTCTCCGGGGTGGGTGGCAGCCTGTTCGCCGAGATGCGTGGCACGCTCGAGGCCGAGCGCGGCTGGCAGCACCATGCCGCGCTCTCCCGGGGCGAGACGCTGCCGGAGCTGACGATCAGCACCCGGGACGTGGTCCGCATGGCCACGATCGAAGGCGCGCGCACGCTCGGCCTGGACGGCAGGATCGGGTCGCTGACCCCGGGCAAGCAGGCCGACATCATCCTCCTCGACACCGACCGGCCGAACCTGTCACCCGTGAACAACCTGTCCGCGGCGATCACCCTCGCGGACAACGAGAACGTCGACACGGTGCTGATCGCAGGCCGGGTGGTCAAACAAGGCGGACGGATAGCAGGGCACGACCTGCGGGCCCTCCGGGAGCGCGCCCGCCATTCCCGGGACCGACTGCTTGAGTCCTGGTCCGGTCCCGGCGCCACCACGGCCCGGCCTCGCGCCTGACCCGTACCCAGGCGACACACGAACGACAACAACGAGGTTGTTTTGATGGGCACTTCACCCGGCACCGCACACGCCGACCACATCTTCCTCAACGGACTGGTCTGGCCGGGCGGTGTGCGACGAGACGGACCCGAACCAACCGCACTGGCGGTGCGCGACGGCAGAGTAGTGGCGTACGGCAGCGACGCCGAGATCCGCGCGGCGGCCGGCCGGCGTTCGACCGTGGTCGACCTCCACGGCGCCCGGGTGATACCGGGCCTGATCGACGGTCACATGCACGCCGTGCGCGGGGGCGCGACCTGGGCGAGCGAAGTCCGATGGACGGACCTGCCCGACCTCGGGACGGCGCTGGCAACGATTCGCGCCGCGATCGAGGGGGCACGCCCGGGGGAATGGATCCGGGTCGTCGGCGGGTGGCATCCCTGCCAGTTCGCCGAATCGCGAGAGCCCACCCGAGCCGAACTGGACGCACTCGCGCCGGACCATCCGGTGTACGTGCAGGCGCTCTACGAGGTCGCGGTGCTCAACTCGGCGGCGCTGCGCGCGGTCGGTATCGACGCCACCACCCCCGATCCGTCCGGCGGACACCTCGAGCGGAACCCGGCGACCGGCGAGCTCACCGGCCGGGTGTTCGGTATGGGCGCGTTCAACCGGATCCTGGGCGCGATTCCACCCCTCTCACCGGACCGGGAACGACGCTCCACCGCGGCGATGCTCGCCGACCTGCACGCGCTCGGGCTGACCGGAATCGTCGACGCCGGCGGATTCGGCATGCCGCCGGAACGGTACGAACCGCTGTTCGCTCTCTGGCGCGACGGCCGTCTGTCGATGCGCATGCGGCTGCAGTTGTCCGCAGCAGACCCCGGGCAGGAATACCAGCAGTTGGAGGAGTGGATGCGGCACACTCCGCCCCGGTTCGGGGACCCGCTGCTGCGGTTCCTCGGCATCGGTGAGGTGGTGCACTACGGCTGCCACGACTTCGAAGGGCTCGAGGAGTTCTCGATCTCCGACGACGCTGCCAAGGAGCTCCAGCGGATCTCCTTCCGCGCTGCCGAACAGGGTTGGCCGGTGAACATCCATGCGGTGCTCGACGAGTCGATCGACCGGATCCTCACCTGCTGGGAAGCGGTGAACGAGCGGATCCCGCTGAACGGGCTGCGGTTCTCGCTGTCCCACGCCGACCGCGTCAGCCCGCGCAACCTGCGCCGGCTCGCCGCATTGGGCGTGGGCGTGGTGCTGGACGACCACCAGGTGTTCAAGGCCGGCTTTTCGGAGGCGGCCTGGGGCGACGGCTCGATGAGTGAAACCCCGCGCCTCGCGGACATGATCGCCGCGGGGATTCCCCTGGCGGCCGGGACAGACGCCACCCGCGCCTCCTCCCACAATCCCTGGTTGTCGCTGTGGTGGCTGATCGCCGGGAAGTCCGCGGACGGCGTCGTACGGCGCGCCGCCCGCCACCGGATGTCCCGGGAGCGTGCGCTGGAGTGCTACACCGCGGGCAGTGCGTGGCTCAGCTTCGAGGAAAACAGCCGCGGGCGTCTCCTACCAGGCGCGCACGCCGACTTCGCCGTGCTCAGTGAGGACTACTTCGCCGTGCCGGAGGACCGCATTCCGTGGATCCGCTCCGAGCTCACCGTGGTGGGGGGCGAGATCGTGCACACCACCGGAACCGTCGCCTGACGGCCCTCTTCACGGCATGTGGCATCGGGACATGGACTGCTGGATCTGCTCGAACTCGACGGCGCATCCATCTCGGCTCCCGCTGCATCGTCGCCGAACAGGTCACGCTGACCGCCGGTCGCCGCCACGCGTGATCGAACCTTCGAGGAAGGCCGGACCATCGCGACGTGGTCCTCAACAGCCCGGCCTGGGACCAGGCGGATCGGGACCAGGCAGGAACGGTCGACGAGACGCCCTCCTGGCGCAGCACCCAGGCGATGACCAACTGGGCCATCGACAGCCCTGACCGATCGGCGACCGGGCACAACTGCTGGAGACGCTCCAGGTGTTGGCCGCCCATGACCCGGCTGATGAACCGTGCTCGGCGTTGGCGTGCTCGACGCAGATCCGCGCGGAAGACTGGTGGCGCCGTTGCTCACGCCACGCGTACTGCTCGCCGAGTACCGCGCCGTCCTTCGGCCTCTTCGGCGGCGCGGTGACCTGGCCGGGCAACTCGTTGTCCAGACCCCGGTAGCCTTCGTCGACCTCGGCTTCGACGTCTGGACAGAGGCGGAGTTGCTCGGCGGTGCCCTCGGTCCGCATGGCAGTCTGATCGTGCATCCGGCCGGGCGGGTCGTCCCCGGACCACAGAGTGCGGCCCTGGCCGTCGCCAATCGTGATGGTCTTCATGGTGGTGTGCCTCTCCTTCCCGGACGCGAACGCGCACCGCCCGGGCTGGTGGGTCTTCGGCGCCGGACCTGGGTCTCGGTGCCGTCGATCCGAAGCTTCAGGTCCTCGGCGTTGGCGTGGGCGAAGTCGTCAGCCGGCGTCCGCAGCCGCAGACCGGGCCGGTCCGGGACGGCCAAGCCGCGGTTGGCGAGCAGCGAGCGGACCTCTCCGATGGCCTCGGTGACCCTGGAGCGATCCGCCCAGTACGACTCGGCGAGCGCGGCATGCGGCAGCCGGGTGCGTCCAGGAACCGGAGCACATCGGCCCGCATGAGTTCGAAGGAGTAGTTCCCCGGCCAATCGCTTCGGCCGTGACCGCGAAGATCGAGGGCGTACACGCGTCGGCTGCGGGTGAAGACGGGCGCCACCGCGTCCCAGCCGGTGGCGTCCTCGCCCAACGCGTGCAACAGGACGAGCGGTGGAGCATCCAGCGGACCCGACGCCTGATAGGCCAGCAGGACCCCTCCCACGTCGAGCGAACGGTGCTCAACCATGTCCGGAGTATGCGGAAAGGCCCTGCCGGAGACCGGCGTTCACCAGCGGCCGAACCACCATCCCCAGTCAGCACCCCGGATCCTCCAGCCACACGGCCCTCACCCCGATCAGCCGACCACGTCGTTGGTGCCCTGCGACTGTGATGGGCTACTGCCCCTCGGTCGTGCGGCCGCTGTTCAGCGTTGACTCGATTGCGGACGGGTAGGACCGCGAGACCGAGAAGGACGGTCTGGCGCAGGACCGACTGCACCGGTACATGAGATTGGGAGGCGTCGACGGCGCGTCGTGTTCGATGTTCATGAGAAACGACATCGCCCCCCAGCACGCCCCGCCGTCGCAGGGCCTAGGCACGAGAAGCCGCGATGAGGCCCCAAGGAGCTCTGCGTTGTGTTTCGACTCCTTGGCATCCGGCCACGGACCTCGCGCAAAAACCCGTTTGGCGGACCATCGTGACCACTGCTACGTTTCCGGAGGCCGTGCGAGAGATTGAGGAGGTGGTACCCGTGAACGCAGTATCGACATGGGTGCTCCCCTCCGGGGTCACGGTCGGGCGGTAGGTCGTCCGGGAGCGCCGTTCAGTGCACTCCCGAAAGGCACGACCATGCGTTTCACTTCTGAACAGCGTCTCGACGACGGTGTCCTCGAGCGCGAATTCACCCTCGGCGAGATCCCCGGCACCCTGTGGACGCCCGCGTCCGCGTCGGCACCGGCGCCGCTGATCCTGCTCGGCCACCCCGGCGGACTGCACAAGATGTACCCCCGGCTGGCGGGGCGGGCCCGGCACTCTGCGACGGAGGGCTTCGCCTCGGCCACCATCGAGCTCCCCGGCAGCGGTGAACGGCCCCGTTGGGCCGCCGCCGAGCAGGCCCGCGCCGACCTGCGCCGGGCGCTGGAGGCCGGCGAGCCGGTCGACGACGAGATCATCGACGCCCTCATCCTCCCGCTCGTCGAAAAGGCGGTCCCGGAATGGCAGGCCGCCCTGGACGCCCTCCTTTCGCTGCCCGAGATCGGCGGCCCGGTCGGGTACTCGGGGGGAGTGATCTCCATCGGGATCCGGCTGGCGGTGGTCGAGCCGCGCATCTCGGCCGCCGTTCTGTTCGCCGGGAGTTTCGTACCTCGCGCCATGTTCGAGGAGGCCCGCCAGGTCACCATTCCGCTGCACGTCCTGCTGCAGTGGGACGACGAAGGGAACGACCGGCAGGCGGCCCTGGACCTGTTCGACGCCTTCGGCACCAAGGAGAAAACCCTGCACGCCAATCTCGGCGGGCACACCGGCGTCCCGCAGTTCGCAGGGGACGCCGCGGCCCAGTTCTTCACCCGGCACCTGAAGTGAAGCCGGGCCGTCAGGCCACCAGCAGACGGTAAGCCGCGCTGACCAGAATGCTGCTCGTCGAGGGAAGGTCCCGGCGCTCCTCTGCTGTGTGTACCGTGGGCCCCTGTCAACTCGGCAGGGGCCCACGCTGCCCGAAGCCATGAACAGTTCGATTTCTGCAGTGCTTCGAGTGCTCTCGTGTCCATGTGCTGCCGGTTCTCGTGAACAAAGCCATTTGATCCCCTTGTGCATGCTGTGCGGACGCATCAGGGCTTCGTCGCGGTGCCCGGCCGATGCCTTGTCTTCATCGGCGTGCTCCCGCACGTTGAACGAGACACGGCGAAATCGTTGCGTCCGACCGCAGTCGGTGATGTGGGGAGACGTCGACGCGCAGGCACGGCGAGCCCCGCGCGCACCCGGCTGCCGACGACCAGTCGGCTCAGTCTCTCTGCGCCGAGGGCGGACCAAGACGGGGCACACCCAATCCTCCTGCTCGCTCAGGGCGGTTCACCATCACTCCCGTCACTCCGCAGCCGCCGGTCTCGCTAAGTACCCCAGCACGTATGAGCTGTTCAAGCGGCTCGCCAGTCGTGCGGGGTTCCGCGCCCGGCCGCACATGCTGCGGCACTCGGCGATCACGCGGTGGGTCCGCTCCTGTGTGGCCCGCGATGTGGCGGCAGGTCGTTCAGCGTGGAGTCCTCGTGTCAGTCGTCTCCTGACGGCATCGGGTCTTCCCCGAAGCCGAGTATGGCGGTGGACTCAGCGCCAGTCGTCGATCACGTAGGCGTCTGGGTGGCTGTAGCCAGGTTCGTTGGGCTTGTGCATGGTCACGCCTTGCAGCCAGGTACGGAAACCGCGGTCGACCATGCGCCGGTAGGCATCCTGGCGGGCCAGGTTCATTCCGGCGTCCAGTTGCCCCAGTCCCTTCTCAGTGGCCAGCTGCTCGCACGCATTCAGCAGTCGTTCGAACCGGTCCGCGGCGTCCGGGCCAGGGCGTACGGCGCCGAATTTGACGAAGCACACGTCCTCACCGGCCTCCGACCCCGCTCCGCAGTGGCAGACAGCCAGACCGTCGAGGTCGGAGTCGGCGCCCTCGAGGAGGATGGTGTCACCGAGCCCCTGCGCCTGTGTGGCCATGATCTCGCGCTCCAAGCTCAGGCCCTCGTACACGGCCCCCGTCAGTACGCGACTGAGGCTCAGTGCGTCGGGCCGCTCAGCGGCGGTCAGCTCGCCATACAGCACTCGGCCGGGGACTGCGGCACTGACGGCGACCTGTTTCTTCATGATGGCTGTAAGGAATCGGGGCCAGAAACCGTACCGGCGGTAGAGCTCGAGGTGCTTGGGACTGTGCGAGAAGGTGAACAGGCCGAGGTGGCGGTTCTCCCAGGTGTCGAAGCAGGCCATGACCGGTTCCATGAGGCGCCTGCCGATGCCCTGGTCCCACAGATCCGGACGTACGGTCAGCGGGCCGAAGAACCCGACGCTGCCCCAGTTGGCGGCGAAGTTCGATCCGACGACCTCGCCCTCGACGGTCGCTGCGAAGGCCGCGTGTGGATCTGCCGCCCAGCGGGTGCGGACATAGTCGGCGGTCCCGAAGAACGTCTCCGGCTCAGGGGCCCCGAGGAAGGTTCCGAAGGCGACCCTGAAGATCTCGTCGGCCCGATCCAGGTCCGGCTCAACCAGCGGGCGGACCGACACCGAGGCGGCGACACTCGTTCGCTTCACTGCGGGCATGATCGCTCTCCTTTCCGCCCCCAGTTCCATCGCACCACGGACGTGCGCTGCGGGCGAAGCGACAGGTCCGGCGGTACCTCAAGGATCGAGCGGCCGCGTTCCCCGACGACCGGGCGGCCCCGTCTTCCTGCCGATCGACGACCCGCTGGGCCCCGGTCCGCCGGGCGCCTCCGAGGAGCCGGAGGAGCGCCGACTGTGCCGGCTCTACCGCCTCGCCCCGCCATGGTTATCACCGCCGTCGACAAGTTCGCCCAGCGAACTATCGAAGCCCGCCATGGCTACTGACCTTAAATGCGTGATGTCGTCATGGTGGCTGGCGTCGGAGGCCGGTGCCGGTGAGGCAGCCGTCGAGGACGTCGTGGCGGTACTGGAGCTGGCGGAGGCCGCGTCGTACGGCAGTGATCAAGTCATCGGGGTCGGCGAAGGCACGATTGGCCACGGTGTGCGTCGCAGGACGGACCAGATGCCCTCGACCGGGTCGTCTGGGACGGCTACAAGGTCCACCTCACCGAGACCTGCGAGCCGGACAGCCCGAACCTGATCACACACGTCGCCACGACCGACTCCACTGTCCAGGACGTGCGGGTGGTCGCCCCGATCCATGCCCACCTCGCCGAGCGCGACCTCCTGCCCGACCGCCACCTGGTCGAGGCGGGCTACGCCACAGCCAGGGATGTGGTCACCGCCCGCAGGAATCACAAAGTCAACTTGGTGGCCCGATTCTCGCGTCCACGAGCTGGCAGACCAATGACGGCGGCTTCTCCCAGGCGGACTTCGCCATCGACTGGGAGAACCGGCAGGTGACCTGTCCCAACGGCGCGACCAGCAGCCGTTGGGCCGAAGACCGCTGCCAGGAAGGGGCAGCGGTGGTCCGGGCACGGTTTCCGACGGCTGCCTGCCGTCCCTGCAAGACCCGAGAGCAGTGCACCCGCCCCAACAACAAGTCGGACATGGGCCGTCGGATCACCTTCCGCCCGCAAGCGGAGTATGAGGTGATTCAGCGGGCACGGACCCAGGAAGAAACCAAGGAGTGGAAGGAACAGCACGCACACCGGGCCGGTGTCGAAGGCACGATCTCCCAAGGTGTTCGAGCCTTCGGCCTGCGGCGATGCCGCTATCACGGTCTGGCCAAGGCCCGACTGCAACACCAACTCACGGCCACCGCTATGAATTTCCACCGCCTCAACGCCTGGTGGATCAACACTCCGCGGGCCCGGACGCGCGTTTGTCATCTGGCAGCCCTCCGGCCCACTGCGCAGAACTCCTGCTCGTAGGCGTTCGCCCCAGCGGCGACGGTTCAGGCATAGCGGCTGAAAAGGGACTCAATGTATCCCTCCAGCCTTTGAGCCAGGACACTGGCTGTCAGATCGACGCGGCCCAGTTCACGCCAGGGGACAGCGACCTTCTCCGCGTCCGGAGCGAATCCCAGCGCGTCCAGCAGCCGCCAGTAGAGATGGGCGGTGCCCTCTTCGGCCAAGGTTCCTCCCGCAGCGACGTAGCGATCGGCGAAGCGCATGCCTGCGGGAATCCCGTGCAGCAGGGCGAGGGCCGTCGAGCAATGGGCCACGTCCAAGTCAGCCGGCCCCCAGGATGTCTCCACCCAGTCGACGACACCACTGATCTGAAGATCATCGTCGGTGCCTGTGAAGAGGACGTTGCCGGGATGGAAGTCCCGGTGCAGGAAGCAACCCTGATAGGCCGGGGGCTCCCGGCGGATGACGTCGACGGCCCGCCGCCAGAGCTCAGGCCGCTCGGTGGCTGCGGGCAGAGTCACTCGCTCGGGAGAGGCCCAGGCCTGGTAGGTGCGAGGCCGTTGTTGCGTGGTCACCGGCAGCTGATGGACACGCACCAGTTGCCGGGCCAGCTGTTCAGCGCGGTCATCAGCACCCTGATCGCCCAGGCGCACGGTCCCCGGCAGCAGGGACATCAGCAAGGAGGGGTGATCGCAGTACTGCGCCGTCGCATCCACCGCCGCGAGTGTGGCCGCGGGCACGTCCGTGTCACCGAGCAGGCGCAGGATAGTCGCCTCACGGGTCAGCAGGCCCTCCGCGTGCCGAACGAAGAAAGGCTTGACGAAGGACCGCAGGACGAGTGAGCGCCGACCACCCGGACCACAGAGGTCCAGGCGGCGCATCTCCGACGTCCAGCCGCCGCGCAGTCGCACAACCTTTTCGATGCGCTCCGCCTCGGATAGCCCTTTCTCCACCCAGGAGCGCGTGGCACCCCAGCCCTGACTGTCAAGATCCGCGCCGATGCCATCGGCCCCCTCGCACGAAACCATTGAGGCAGGCTATCCGTCTCCCGGCGAACGCATCGCGTGAACTGAATCCGCCAACAGTGTCGTTCGAATGCCGAGGACGGGCCGCTGTTGCTTTCAGGGTGAGTCAGCCAAGCCACGACGTCCACGACGTACAGGCATCCAGCCGAGCGGTTGATCCAGTAGACCGCGGTGAGCTGTCCGACCGAGGCGGCGCGGACGTGCTCGCCTTCGGGGTCGCGGGCGTCGAAGGGCGGGGAAGGACCACGGGTCGCGCCCGGCGATGTCCAGGACGTTCCGGAGCATCTCGCGGGCATGGTCGGACAACTCGCCAACGGTGCCTGCTGCCTGGGCCGACAGGCGTGCAGTCCAGGGCGGCAGATCGCTCACGTACGGGCCCCGAGGACCTGGTCCAGGTCGATGCCGTCGGAGTCGTCGCAGCCGCCGGCGAGGAACGCGTCGACGGCCGGAGGGGCAGCGAGCCGGGCCCGCCAAGTACGGACGACGTCGTGGACCGGGGCGAGGCTGTAGCTGTGCCGGGCGTCGTCCAGGGCGCGCGCCCAGTCCTGCTCGAACGCGGGCACCCACGTGTCGGCGCGGCGGTCGGCGCGGAGTTGGGCGAGCAGCTGGGCGGCGGCGGCCGGGGCCGGCGCAGTGGGGGCTTCTTCGGGCTGCGCGCTCATCGGCTCCTCCAGGGTCGTATCGCCACCGTACGCGCGGTGCGGGGTGGTGAGGACGGACATGGGGTGATCCCTTTCCAGTGGGCGTCAGCCGACGCCGGTCTGTGTGTTGGCCCTCGGTGCTGGCGTTCCTCACGGCGGAGTTCACCAACCCAGAGGGCCGACATCACGCGAAGGGCCAGAAGCTCCTGGAGCGGGTAGGAGAGGGCCATCGCCCCTTTCACGGTTTCGAGTCCTACGATCTCCCGGCGGATGAGGGCGTAGCGCGGGTCCTGGCGAGCAAGGTGCCAGTCCGCTACGGGCGCGGGCAGCCCGCCTCCTCGTCCGCCTCACCACGTAGGACACGGTCTTACTGCGGCAGCTCACTGTCCGGGATGCACTGCGTGCATCGTCGCCGCTTTCGATTGGTCGTTCACTAAAACGAATGGACAGATCACTGCCTGTTGCGGCCTTCGGCAGGGTGATTGTGACATTCGCGAGCCGCCGCTCGTCACCAGGGCCGTAGGCTCCCTGGTCATGCGCATACCAAGACCCGCATGGTTCGCCCAGCGCCGCCTAGTAGCCGCCGCCGTCCTGGCTGCCGTATTCGCAACCGGCTGGTATCTGGGACAGCCCGTCGTGCCCTCACGGTGCGAGGTGTCGGCGGTGCCCGTGCGGTACAGCGACTACCTGGCGGCCGACAGACTTCAGGGCTGTGCCGACAGGTCGCGCCTCCTGGCTTGGCTCGCAGGAGACTTCCGCTAGGAGCGGGACGGGCCGAGGCCATGGCGGCGCCGGCTGTGGCAACGCCCTGACCGGCGCACTTAACGTTTAATGAGACGAACTGGCGAGGAACGTACTAGTAGATAAAGGGCAATCCACCTACATCAAACGCCCACTAAGGGGCGGCGGAGTGAGGGCGGTCAGAGGCCCAGGAGGCGAGGATGCGCAGGCGGTCGTGGGTGACGCTGTTTGCGGGGGCCGCCCAGCTGACGACCTGTTGGTCGGGGGCGGTGCTGGCGGTGAGGGTGTCCCAGTCGAGTGAGAGTCCTGATCGTGCACTGACGCCCGGCCCGAGAAGGCCAATGCGCCAGCGAGGCCGGTGCGGTGGCCATGTTTCGCTGGAAGCTGCCCCGAGGCGATGCCCCGCCGGAGGCCACGGCCGTCGACGCAGCGGTGTTGGGCGGGGCCGTGGCGGCCGAGAGCAGTGTCCCTCGCGCTGGTCGACATGACGTCGGCCGTCTGATGCGCTCGGCATGGCCTATGTCAGCGTCGGCGTTGGTCGGCGCGCAGTTCGAAGTCGCCGTAGCTGTTGTCGGCGCGGTTGACGGTCACCCCGGGTGCCACGATCTCGTCGATGCGGTCAAGGACGTCGGCCGCGAGGGTGACATCGGCGGCAGGCAGGAATGCCTCCAGTTGCTCCATGGTGCGCGGGCCGATGATCGCGGAGGTGACGCCCGGATGGTTGATGACGAAGGCGACGGCCAGCTCGATCAGGGTGAGGCCGGCCTTCTCCGCCAGGACCGCAAGCTGTTCGACAGCGTCGAGCTTGCGCTGGTTGGCGGGGCTGGTCATGTCGAAGCGGGCCGCGGGGCGCGCCGTGGAGGCCGGGGCGGGGGTGTTGTCCTTGCGATAGCGGCCCGAAAGCCAGCCTCCGGCGAGCGGGCTGTAGGTGAGGGTGCCCATGCCGTGGCGGCGCACGGTGGGCAGCACGTCTTCCTCGATGCCGCGGACCAGGATCGAGTACGGCGGCTGCTCGGTCACGAACCGCTCCAGACGCCGCTCCCGGGAAGCCCACTGGGCCTCGACGATCTGGGAGCCTGAGTAGGACGAGGAGCCGATGTAGCGGACCTTGCCCTGCTGTACGAGGTCGGAGAGGGCGCCGAGGGTCTCGTCGACGTCGGTGTCCGGACTGGGGCGGTGAACCTGGTAGAGGTCGATGTGATCGGTGTCCAGGCGCCGCAGGGAGTCCTCGATCGCGCGCATGATCCAGCGCCGCGACCCTCCGCGCTGGTTGGGGTCGTCCTGGCTCATCGGCATGAAGAACTTGGTGGCCAGGAAGACGTGCTCGCGGCGGCCCTTGAGCGCCTTGCCGACGATCTCCTCTGAAACGCCGGCGGAGTACACGTCGGCGGTGTCGATGAAGTTGATGCCCGCATCAAGGGCTCGGTGGATGATCCGGATCGAGTCGGCCTCGTCTTCGTTGCCCCAGGGGCCGAACATCATCGCGCCCAGGCAGAGGGGGCTGACCTGCACACCGGTGCGGCCGAGCGGTCGGTACTGCATGAAGCTGTTCTCCTCGTTCGTGTCCGTTTGTTTAATCGTTCCCTGGCCGGTCGTTGCTGGAGGAAACGGCTGTTCCGGTGCTCGCCCAACTGGCGAGGAGACCGAGTGCCTCCCGCTCTCGCGAGTCCGGTTCAGGGGTATAGAAGTTGAGCCGGAGGCCGGGGTCGGCCGGCAGCTCCATCGCCTCGTAGGGCAGGGCGAGAGCGCCGACCAGCGGGTGGTGCAGGTGTTTCACGCCGGAGCGGTGGAACTTCACGTCGTGGCGGGCCCACCGGCGGGCGAAGTCGCTGCTCCTCGTGGTCAGCTCTCCGATCAGATCGGTCAGCGCCTTGTCGTGCGGTGCCCGGCCCGTCTCGGTCCGCAGGAAGGCCACCGCGTCGTCGGCGCCCTTGTCCCAGTCGACCCAGAAGTCCGTGCTCGCGGGGTCCAGGAACATGAAACGGGCGCTGTTGACCGGACCGCGCTGCGCGAACAGCGGTGAGTCGAAAACGGGTGCGTACAGCGCGCGGCCCAGCCCGTTGGTGGCCAGGATGTCGAACCGGGCGTTGCGGACGTACGCCGGTACGTCCGTCATGGAGTCGAGCAGCCGCAGGATCGTGGGCCGCACCCGGGAAGCGGTCACTGTGGGCCGCTGGCCTGAGGGAGTGGCCGCGCGGGCCAGGTCGTAGAGGTGGGTGCGCTCGGCCTCGTCGAGTTGCAAAGCGTGCGCAAGGGCTTCGAGGACCGAGTCGGAGGCTCCACTGAGGTTTCCGCGCTCCAGCCGGACGTAGTAGTCCACGCTCATGCCCGCCAGCAGAGCGACCTCTTCACGGCGCAGACCTGCGACCCGGCGTTTCCCGCCGAAGACTGGCAGCCCGGCCTGCTCCGGAGGGATCCGAGCGCGCCGGGTGCTCAGGAACTCGCGGACCTCGGCGGCCAGGTTCTTCTTCTTGTCACGCTCAGTCATGGTCGGACCTAGGAAGCTTGATGGGCGATGCGTCATCGGGCGTGTCCCCGGGCCGGTCGGCGTCGAACGTGGGATGAGTGAAGGCTTCGGCGTGGGCAGCCAAGTGCACTGGGACCTCCTCTTGCTCGGGCGGTGTGGATCTGGCCTGCACCCTCACGGTAGGTCCGTCGGTGAGCGCCTGCGAGGTACTGCCATTACCTGGAAAAGGAGTGACTCCCACCTGCGCGTCCGCCCGCGGTTTCCTGGAGAAAGCCAAGGGCTGCGAGTCCTGAGTGGGCCCGATGAAACCGACCTCAAGGAACACCGTGCGCGCAGCACTCATGTACACAGTCGGCGATGCCCGCGTCAGGCATGGCGCCGACCCGCGCCTGAAGGAAGCGCAAGGCCCTCAAGGTGCTGGTGCGGCTGTGAACAGGCAGCCTGTGGTCAGCACGGTGGACGCCTCTGCCCGCCTCGGCGGCGCATCGTCCGCCGCCTGGACAATCACCGGAACCGACGGCAGAACGACGCTGACGATGGGGCTGGTGACGCGATGACCACCACCGCACTGCGCGCGTCGGCACCTGCGTCGGAGGGGCGACCCGAGGGGACTCCGGTCCACGCGACGCTGATCCTTACGATCATCTGCGTCAGCTACCTCATGGTGATCCTCGACAATTCGATCGTCTTCACCGGGCTGCCGCAGATTCGCTCCGACATGGGGTTCTCCGAGACCGGCCTGTCCTGGATCACCAATGCCTACGTCCTGGTCTTCGGCGGGCTGCTGTTGCTGGGAGCCCGGGCTGGTGACCTGTTCGGACACCGCAGGGTGTTCCTGTTCTCCCTGGTCGTCTTCTCGCTGACCTCGCTCCTGGTGGGCGCCGCGCAGACCCAGTGGTGGCTGATCGGCGCCCGCGCGATCCAGGGCATCAGCGCCGCGGTCCTGGCCCCCTCCGCGCTCTCGCTGCTCACGCGCAGTTTCGCCGAGGGCCGGGCCCGTAACCGGGCGATGGCCGCCTACAGCGCTGTCGCCGGTCTCGGCGCCGCTTTCGGGCTGGTCGTCGGAGGTCTCGTCGCCGACCTGATCTCCTGGCGGGCGGGGTTCTTCCTCAACGTCCCGGTCGGCGTCGTGATGATGGTGCTGGCCCTGCGGTTCCTGCCCGGGACCGAACGCCGGCAAGGCCGCTTCGACATCGCCGGGGCAGTGCTGGCGACACTGGGTTCGACCGCACTGGTCCTCGGCATCGTAGAGGCCGCCGACTTCGGCTGGACCGCTGTCTTGACCCTGGTGCCGCTGGTGGCTGGCGTGGTGATGCTCGGGCTGTTCGTCCAGGTGGAGCGGCGGGCCGCGCAACCGCTCGTGCCGCTGCGGCTGTTCGCCAGCCGGGAGCGCTCCGGCGCCTACCTCGCCCGGATGCTCTACATGGGCGCGATGATGGGGTTCTTCTTCACCGCCCAGTTCGTGCAGAGCGTCTACCACTGGACACCGCTGCAGGCCGGCCTCGCGTTCCTGCCGATGACGCTGGTCAACTTCGTCTTCGCCGTCCAGGTTCCCCGGCTGCTGGAACGGGTCGCCAGGCCGCCCGTGCTCCTGACCGGGGTTGTCCTGACCACGCTGGGCATGGCGTGGCTCAGCCGCCTCGACCTGCAACCCCCCTACCTGACCGGCGTGGCCCTACCGATGGTGCTCATCGGCGCCGGCCAGGGCCTGACGCTGGCCCCGCGGACGCCGGGGCCGGATCGGGCCTGGTCAACACCGTGCACCAGATCGGCAGCGCACTGAGCCTGAGCATCCTGACCGCCGTGGCCGCCTCCGTCTCCACCGGGCACGCGGCCGCGGATATCGCGGCCCGCTCGGGAACGGCCCTGACCGGCTCCGCCGTCCTGCTCGCGTTGGCGGCCGTGACCGTCCTCGCCCTCATCGTGCCCGCACGGGCTACTCACAACGAAAGGACTATGTGATGCAGACCCTCACCCTCAACAACGGCGTCAAGATGCCCGCCCTGGGACTCGGTGTCTTCCAGACTCCGCCCGACGAGACCCAGGCCGCCGTCAGGGCAGCGCTCGACCTCGGCTACCGGCACATCGACACCGCCGCCGCCTACGGCAACGAACGCGAAGTCGGCCAGGCACTGCGCGACGCCGGTGTGCCCCGCGACGAGATCTTCATCGAGACCAAGATCTGGATCAGTGACTACGGCTACAACGAGACCCTGCACGGCTTCGAGAAGAGCGCTGCAAAGCTCGGTGTCGACGGGATCGACCTGCTGATCCTGCACCAGGCTCTGCCGTCCGAGTTCGACAAGACCCTCGCCGCCTACCGCGCCCTGGAGAAGCTGCTGGCTGACGGCAAGGTCCGCGCGATCGGTGTCAGCAACTTCATGGTCGACCACCTGACCACGCTGCTCGACGCCACCTCCGTCGTCCCGGCGGTCAACCAGCTGGAGATCCACCCCTACTTCCAGCAGCGCGCCGTGCTCGACTTCGACGACCAGCACAACATCCTCAACCAGGCGTGGTCCCCGATCGGAGGGATCACCTTCTACCCGGGCTATGGCGAGGACCGCACGAGCGTCCTCGAGGACCCCGCCGTCACGCGCATCGCCGAGGCGCACGGCAAGAGCCCCGCCCAGGTGCTGCTGCGCTGGGGTCTGCAGCGGGGCCGCTCGGTCATCCCCAAGTCCACCAAGCGCGCCCGCATCGCCGAGAACATCGACGTCTTCGACTTCGAGCTCACCGCAGACGAGCTCGCCGCCCTGGACGCGTTGGAGACCGGTCGGCGTGGCGGCCCCGAGCCCGAGAACGTCACCCTCGCCGCCTACGGCCGCGCCATCCCCGAAGCCTGACTCGCCCCCTCAGCACAGCTCCGCTCGAAGGATTCACCGTGTCCACCACCGTCAAGGCGTTCGGCGCCCCCGACGTACGTCAGCCGCTCGTCCCCCTCACCATCGAGCGGCGCGACGTCGGCCCGCACGACGTCAAGCTCGACATCCTGTACTGCGGCATCTGCCATTCCGACATGAACTTCGTCGGCGGCGAGTTCGGCCCGCTGCCGACCAGCCCGCTCGTTCCCGGCCACGAGATCGTCGGCCGTGTCACCGAGACCGGGTCCGACGTCACCCGCCACCAGGTCGGTGACCTCGTCGGCATCGGCTGCATGGTCAACTCCTGCCGCGAGTGCGCGAACTGCCGAGCCGGTCAGGAGCAGTACTGCCTCAACGGCCACACGCTGGTCTTCGGCAGCCCCGACCCGGCCGAGCCCGGCGTTCACACCCAAGGCGGCTACTCCGAGGCGATCGTCGCACCCGAGGACTTCGTCGTCCGCGTCCCCGACAGCCTCGACCCGGCCGCCGCGGCACCGCTGCTGTGCGCGGGCATCACCGTCTACCCAGACATCAACACCGCCTACGAGCGGATCCTCGCCTCCGACGTCCGCTACCGGTTCGTCATCGACGGAGCGACCTTCGCCGAACTGAAGGCCTGAGCCACCGTCCTCAGGGCGCCCGACCACGGACGCCGGCCCCACACCGTCCTCGGAGACCCGTCCCCGAGGCCCGTGACCAGCTGGGAGGAATGACCATGACGCACTGGAGCGACCCCGACCTGGCCAAGGTCAGTGCGGCAGAAGAACTGGACCTGGAGTCCGAGCGCGCCGACGGCACCCTGCGCGACCGCGTGACCATGTGGGTCGTCCGCGCCGGCGACCACCTCTACGTCCGCTCGGTCAAGGGCACCGACGGCCCCTGGTACCGGGGCACCCAGTCCCGCCACCAGGGCCACATCGATGCCGGCGGCGTACGGCGGAACGTCACCTTCCGCGAGGCCGATCCCGCAGAGTACGCGGCCGTGGACGCCGCCTACCGGGAGAAGTACGGCCGGTACCCGAGCATCGTCGAGCACGTGCTGACCGACCGCGCCCGCGAGTCCACCCTCCGCCTCGAACCCCGCTGACACCAGCTCCCCCCTTCCCCTGTCAGACGAGATCCGCTCATGCGAGCCACCCTGATGTACACGGCCCAAGACGTACGCGTCGAGGACGTCGCCGACCCCACGATCCAGCAGCCGACCGACGCTGTCGTGCGGATCGTGCTGTCCTGCGTCTGCGGCAGCGACCTGTGGCCCTACAAGTCCCTGGCATCCACAGACAATCCCCGCCACATGGGTCACGAGTTCATCGGTGTCGTCGAGGAAGTGGGTTCCGAGGTACGCACCCTCAAGCCCGGCGACGTGGTCGTGGCCCCTTTCGTCTGGGCCGACAACACCTGTGCGTACTGCCGCGAGGGCCTGCAGACCTCCTGCCCGCACGGCGGACAGTGGGGCGTGAACGGGGTCGACGGCGGACAGGGCCAGGCCGCCCGCGTTCCGCAGGCCGACGGCACCCTGGTCAAGATGCCCGTCAGCGAGGATTCCGAACTGCTGCCGGACCTGCTGACCCTCTCCGATGTCCTGTGCACCGGCTACCACGCCGCCCACACCGCAGGCGTACAGCGCGGCGACAACGTCACCGTCATCGGCGACGGCGCCGTGGGACTGTCCGCCGTCATCTCCGCCCGGCTGCTGGGCGCCGAGCAGATCATTCTCATGGGCCGTCACCGCGCCCGCACGGACCTGGGCCGCGACTTCGGCGCCACCGACGTGGTCGCCGAGCGCGGCGACGAAGGCGTCGCCAGGGTCCGCGAGCTGACCGGCGGCGAAGGCACCCGCAAGGTCCTCGAATGCGCCGGGCTGAAGGGCGCACTCGCGCAGAATTTCGGCGTTGTACGCGACGGCGGCACCGTCAGCCGGGTCGGGGCTCCCCAGTTCACCGACGTTCCGTTCGGGTTCGCCGACTTCATGCGCAACATCACCCTCACCGGCGGCGTCGCACCTGCCCGCGCCTACATCGAGGAACTGATGCCCCACATCCTCGACGGTACGATCCGGCCTGGCCGCGTCTTCGACCGCAACGTCAGCCTGGAGGACATCGCCGACGGCTACCGGGCGATGAACGACCGCGAGGCCCTGAAGGCGCTGGTGCGCCCGTGACCGCCCGCAAGCCGAACACCGAACCGGCTGCAGCCGCCGATCACTCCGGAGGAGTCTTGGCGTACCGCGCCTATCTCCAGGCGATGACCGACGGGGACAGCGAAGCCCTCGACGCCCTGCTCGACGACGAATTCACTTTGACGCATATGACGGGCTACGTGCAGTCCAAGACCGAGTGGCTCTCCCAGATGCGCGCCGGGCAGTTGTCTACCACAACATCAAGGAGAAGGGCCTCGATGTGCACACCGACGCCGCCGGCGCGGTCCGGCTGGTCGGCCGCACGCTGATCGGCGCAACGGTCTACGGCACACGCGCCGAGTGGCGCCTGCGTCTGACCGTGGACTTCACGCGACACGACGCCACCTGGACTGCTGTGCGGACCGTCGCCACCACCTGGTGACCGCACCTCCCCCTCCGTACCCACCGGCTCTGCCACCTGCGGCAGTGGTCCAACTGCACCCCTGCAACAAGCTGGGTGAAATGGCGCACCCGTCGCCTCCTCACCGACACGGCAGCCACAGGCAGAGGATCACGTCCGGAAACCAAACCGGCAAGCACTGGGTCTGGGGCAAGAATGGGTCGATCAGCAGCGGCAAGGCCGGTGTCTTCTACTCCAAGTAGGCGCGGCCGGCTGATCGCCGGAACGGCGCTGCTGATCGCGGCGGCGGCCCTGGTGGCCTGGCTGGTCCGGCAGGGACGAGATGGCGCAGGTACACGGGACGGTCACGCGCTCGACGGAGGCACGGCCTCCCAGAGTGATGTGGGGTACGAGCATCTGCGGATCGGCAAGCAGTACTGGCTGAACCTGCCACAGGCGACCAACGTCAGCGGTGAACCGGTGACCATACTCAGGGCCCGGTTCGTCAGCCTGCCGAAAGGATTGGAGCTGATCGGCTAAGACGACGCCGTCGGCTACCTGAAGAACAAGGCCGCCTACCTGCGCTACGACCTCGCGCTGGACGAAGGCTCCCCGATCGCCACCGGGATCATCGAAGGGGCGTGCCGTCACCTGGTCAAAGACCGGCTCGACAACACCGGTGCCCGCTGGGGCCTGGCCGGCGCCGAGGCAGTCCTGAAACTCCGCGCCCTGCGCAGCAACGGCGACTTCGACACCTACTGGGCCTGGCACGAGCAGCAGGAGTTCACCCGCAACCACCAGGCCCGCTACCGCGACACGCTCATACCCGCACCTTGATCGCCACCCTCAGCTGAGGGTGGCGACGATCGGAGAACGACCGGAGAATATAGAGAGAGGTGTGCCTTCTGGAAGGAGCTTCCGATGGCATGGCAAATTGAAGGGACGTATTTCGAGAACTGCAATTGCGATATGGTCTGCCCCTGCTCCACCTCCGGCCTTTCCGCCCCGGCGGACAACGACCGCTGTCATGTGGCGTTGGCATTCCACGTCGGATCCGGCCAGGTTGACGACGTCGATGTGAGCGGATTGACGATCGCCGTGGTGGGCGATGCCCCGCAGCTGATGAGCGAGGGCGGTTGGCGGATGGGCCTGTTCGTGGACGCCGCCGCCTCGCCCGAGCAGGCCGAGGCGCTGGGAGCGGTGTTCTCCGGTCAGCGAGGCGGACCGATGGAGGGCCTGGCCCCGCTGATCGGCGAGATGCTGGGAACGGAGACCGCCCGGATCGACTACAGCGATGACGGCCGGAGCCACCGAGTGAAGATCGGAGACGCGATCGACATCGCCGTCGAGGACTTCGTCTCGCCCCTGGATTCGACCGGAAAGGGTGTGAGGGTCAGCGGAATCGGCTTCCCGGCGGACACCCTGGCGGCGGGAACCGCGACCAGGTCGCGGGTGAACGCCTTCGGGCTCACCTGGGACAACGAAGGGAAGAACGCCTTCTCGGCGCCGTTCGCCTGGTCGGGCTGAGTGTCGACCTCGTCGGCCCGACGGGCCGTCGCCCCCGCCGCCTGGGCCGCGCTGCTCGTGGCGGCGGCGCTCGCCTGGGTGCTGACCGTCCGCAGCTCGTCCGGTATGTCGGCGGGACCGGGCACCATGGGCCGGGACCTGTGGGAGTTCCTCGCCCTGTGGGCGCTGATGATGGCGGCGATGATGCTCCCGGCGGTCGCGCCCGTCGTCTCCCTGTATCTGCGTACGCTGCGCGCCCGCTCGAACGGCTGGACGCGCGGCTTCCGCAGCGCAAGCCTGGTCGCAGGCTACCTCCTTGCCTGGCAGGCCTTCGGCCTCGCGGCGTTCGCCGCGGCCTGGGCGGGCGGCGAACTCGCGGTCCGGGCGCCGCATGTCGCCCCCTGGATCGGCGCCGTCGTGCTGGCCGCCGCCGGCCTGTACCAGGTGACCCCGCTGAAGGACCGCTGCCTGCGCCACTGCCGCTCCCCGCTCGGCTTCCTGGTCCACTTCGGCGGCTACTGCGGCCGCTGGCGCGACCTGCGGGTCGGCCTCTACCACGGTGGTTACTGCGTCGGCTGCTGCTGGGGCCTGATGGTCGTGCTGGTCGCGGTCGGCGTGATGAACCTCGCCTGGATGGCCGGGGTCGCCGCCGCCGTGTTCCTGGAGAAGACCTGGCGCCACGGCAAGGCACTCAGTGTCCTGATCGGCCTCGGCCTGATCGTCTATGCCTGCTTCGTGCCCTGGTACCCGGATCTGGCCCCCGGGCTGCACATGGCCCAGATGTCCTAGGGCCCGATCGGCGCCACCCACCGCCGCGTGTACGGCCACGCCAAGCAGGGTGCCGAGGTCGGCCGCTTGAAGGGGCAGCGCACCTTGCACCCAATCCTGGCCACCTTCTCGACCCCGCCGGCCCGACCCGTGATCGGCGCCGTGCGCCTGCGTCGCGGCAAGGCCCCCGACGTCCGCGGCGCGGCGGGCTTCGTGGCCGAGGCCCTGGCCACCGGGAAAGACACGGGCGGCACCGGAATCCGCCTGGCCCACGCGGACCGCAAGTTCTACACGGCCGATGTGGCCGCCCCGGCCGCCGCGCCGACGCACGCTTCTCCCTGGCCACCGGCATGAACCCCTCCATCGCCGCCTCAATCGGCCGCATCGGCGAGAACACATGGAGGCCGATCCGCTACCCAGACGCCTTCGTCGACCCGGGCACCGGCACGCACTCTCCCTGGCCTCCAACGCGGCCATCAACGACGGCACCACGCCACCCCGCCCTCAACCGGCACCCGCCCCGCGGCGGGCTCACCCCGCCGACGCTAAGAACTTCGTCCTGCGTGGCGATCCGCCCAGCACTGCTCCCACGCTCGAGAAGGTGGAATGGGCAAACGGGAAAGCTCTCACCCGCCCACTGATCGGGGCGAAGAAGACGTATCAGTCGTTCACCCTCAACCGCAGTGACGGACCCCGGCTGACCGCGACTGGGCCCGCGTACCGGGGCCATGCAGTGGACGCCTGAGGACGCGATGCTCGTGAACCGCGCCCAGTTCGACAATTCCCACGAGACGCGCGACCGGATCCGGGAGCGCACCCCGGCCGTCCGGAAGATCCAGCACACCATCGAGTACCTCCACCTGGTCGGCCGTTGCCACGGGTTCGTGGCCACCCTGGGCAGGCTGGTCCCGCAGCTGTGCGGGCAGGAATTCCCCGAAGACGAGCGCGAGACAGTCCGCAGGCAGATCGGCCGGGTCCGCGCGGCGGCCGACTGGCTCGAAGGCGCCCTCGACAACGGCGAGTTCACCCTGGACGAGCAGCTCGTGCAGTTCCTCAAAGGCGAGGAGTAGCCGTGCCACGGCGCCGGGAGGCCCGGCCGCCGGCCGAGCACTACGGCGACCTGGTCCGCGTCGCCCTGATGGAAGCACGCCCCGCGGGCCTGCACACCTACCAGCTCATCGCCGCAACCCGCCTCACCCCCTCACAGGTCGGCCGCGGCATCCGACACGTCCGCGACGTCGTCGCCACGGAGAACCTGACGCCGATCACGTGGACCCGCCAGGACGGCTACCTGTTCTCCGACGACCCCGCCGACTGGATCGAGTACGACAAACGGCAGTGCCGTCAGATCCTCGGCCGGCTCACCCGGTGATCACGGGCACCTTTGGTGAGTCTGCGGTAGCAGATGAGGGTGCAGGCGATGCTGGTGAAGGCGAGGAAGCGGTCAGCCTTGCGCTCGTAGTAGACGGTCTCCCACAGGGTCCGCGGGCATAGCCCTCATGCCACCGGGCTGAGTGCCGCGTATTCCGCCGCGCTGAGACCACTTCGGCCGCGTGGGACCCGACATGATCCGGGCCGGATCGCCACCGATCTGGCCGTGATGCTGGCCGACGGCGGCGAGGCCATAGCGGATTTGGCCGTAGTGCGTGACCAGGCAGGAGTGTTCGGCCCCGTCGCCTCGACGCCGAACGGTTGCTGGTGCTCAGCCCCGAACTGGCCGACGTGCTCAGCGCGATCATCTGCCGGATCCGCGACGTTGGCGGCGCTGTCCCGCTAGTCCGCGCCCGGGACACCACGAACACGTCTGGATGCCGCCGGCCCGGCTGCTGTTCCAGCGCTGCGTCGCCGCCGAACCGCAGCGCATCGCCCGCGAGCGTGTCAGCGCATTGCTGGACAATGCCCTGTCTCGCACCGGCCTGGTCGCTCAGGCCGACGGCACCCCGCTGCACTACACCCCGCACGACTTCCGTCGAATCTTCATCACCGACGCCATCCTCAACGGCCTGCCCCGGCACATCGCCCAGGTAATCGCCGGGCATCAGGTCATATCCGTGACGATCGAATACAAGGCTGTCTATCCGGAGGAGACCCCAGGGCCCACCTGGCCTTCCTCGCCCGCCGCAGATCCTTGCGTCCCAGCAAGGAATACCGGACCCCCACCGACTCCGAGTGGCAGGAGTTCCTCAGCCACTTCGAGCGCCGAAAGGTCGCCACCGGGCTCTGCGGACGCGCTTTCTCGACCCCGTGTATTCATATGAGCACGCCTGCCTGCGATGTTCGATGCACTGGCCAGACCCTGACCAGCGCTGCCGCATCGAGGAGATCCGCGACAACCTCATCGCGCGCATCGCCGAGGCCGAGCGCGAGGGCTGGCTCGGCGAGGTCGAAGGCTTGCGCACCGGCCTGGCTGGCGCCAACGACAAGCTCGCCCAGGTCGACGCACTCGCCAAGAGAACAGTCGACCGCCGTCCAGCTCGGCATGCCGGGCTTCGGCCAGTCCGCAGGAACCGCAGAGGCGAGGAGACCGACGCCGTGACCGAAATCAGTGGCGAACGAAGATCAAAATGGAACCGAAAGTCCGGCCTCACGCAGCTTGGCCAGAGCGGCGGACATGCACTGCTGCACAGTTCTCCCATCAGCACGCATGCCATGCTCCAAGGGACCCCCACTGGCGGCGAACGTCCACGCTGGCGCATTGTCAGCCACCCTCTCGGCGTCCACCCTGACCACGGCGTTCACGCCCTGCTCGCCCAGCCATTACAGGATGAGTAGCGTCACGTCCTCGATGCCACGATCCTGGTCGATCTTTGGCCATCGGCCCCGGTTTCCTGTCATCGCCGCGACTCTACCGAGGTCCCCGCAGCAGTCGGGGGCGCCCAGCGGTCAAGCTCAGGTGATCAGTCCCCGTCTTCCCGAGCGACGATGAGCAGACGGAGCCCTTTCGAGGGTGTGTGGGAGGTATTGCGCGTCCTGCCCGTGAGCCCCACCGGTCACGGACGGGACGCGCCTGCCGTCCGGTGCACGCCCGCCGGTGCACGGCCCGCAGCCAAGCGAGGCAGGCGGATCACTACCAGTCCTGTCCTTGGGCCTTACAGGTGGCGTTGACTCGGAGAGCGCAGTCGGGCGTTTCACGCGCGGGCGCCCTCCGAGCCCTGATGTGTTCGGGGAACGCCGCGTCGGGTCAGTGTCTCGGTCGGTAGCGGGCCCGCGTTGCGTTCTAGGGGATGCCGTTGACCGTCTCGCATCTCCTGGCGATGTCGCCGTTGCCTGCTTCGCCATCGCAGTCGTCGGCGTTCGGTCCTCCATCGAGGCGGTCGTTGGCCGGGCCCGCCTGGAGCGTGTCGTCCCCCTTGCCGCCGTTGAGTCGGTCCCTGCCGCCCACGGTGCCAACGGTTTCGGTGACATCGAAGTCGGTGTTGTCGCCGAAGAGCGTGTCGTTGCCCCCACGGCCTTCGATCAGGTCGTGGCCAGCGGACGTGACGGTCGGGGCCGCAACGGCACTGTCACCGACAAGGGCTTCGTCCGCACTGCCGCCGATGATCCGGTCGTTCCCGGCACCGGTCGCACTCCCACCCGCGGGTTCGAGAATGTTGTGGTCCCCGATCGCGGCGAACCCGCCATCCGGACCCAGGTCGATCCGGTCGTCCCCACCGCTTCCGCGCGCGTCCCGGGTGGCCTCACTGTCGCCGACGATGAATTCGATCCCCGGGCCGCCACGAAGGACGTCGTCCCCGGCGCCGGTGGCGGATCCTTCGAGAGCCAGCGAATCACCGGTGAGGTGGTCGTCGTCTTCGCCCCCGTCCATGCGGTCGCAGCCTCCGCCGCTGGCGTTGCCGCCCGCGAAGCTGACACTGTCGCCGTACAAGCCGTCGTTGCCGTTGCCGCCGAAGATCTCGTCGTGCCCTCCGCCCGTGGCGCTCCCCCCATCCGTACTGGAGTCGCCCACGAGGTTGTCGTCGCCCTCGCCCCCGAACAAGCGATCATTGCCGCCGCCCACGACGTTGCCGCTGTCGGCCCTGAGGTCGCCACGGATGATGTCGTTGTCCGGGCCGCCGCCGATCTGATCGTTGCCGAGTCCGCCTAGCAGACGATCCTCTCCGGCGAGCCCGCAGATGCGGTCGTTGCCGCCCTTGCCGTCGATCCTGTCGGCGCCCGGTGAGCCGACGATGACGTCGTCACCCGGTGTCCCATTGATCGTCCCAGAACCCGTGATGGTTGCCGAGCGGCCAAAGCACGTGGGCAGGTCGGCTCCCCTGGCGCTCGTGGGGAGCCCCAGCGTGAGCAGTGCCGCGGTGACGAGGCCGGCAGTGAGCACCTGCCGGGATGCCGGACGAGGGGGTCTACGTCTCAGCGGTGGGTGGGGGCCGGGCGGCAAAGGCATGGGAACCTCCGACTGTTGGCTTGAGCGTCCAGTGCGGCGCTGTGGTGATGGATGGATCGAGCGCCCCCCGTGCCCTCAGGAGCGGTGTCGGTGACGGCTCTTCATGACCCATTTCGGACCGCATACAGCGGCTTGAGTGGGAACGACCCGCCCGCGTTCGAGTGAGAGAGCGGCGCGGCGCGGCGCGCGACCCAGTCGGTCTGCCCGACCGCGCCTTATCCGACGGCATCCCGATGCTGCCCCGGCCAGAACCTTGGTGCTTTCAAAACTTGGGTTCTGGCTCAGATTCCGTGACGTCGCCACGGTGAGTGGCGGTTGACCGTCGTGTCGGCCTTCGGAAAGTTGCCCGAAATTGATTAGTGGCGATCTCGAGTGGCTGACAGTTCGGGTCCCTGGAAGAGATTGGTGCTCCGGCTGGAGGAGCTGCTGTTCCCGTCGACAGCGGACGTGTCGGTGCTGGCGGTGGGCGTGAAGAACAAGACGGTACGGATCGAGGCCCGCAGTAGGGCGGGCGGCTCGGCCTGTCCGGGTTGCGGAAGCTGGTCCACCCGGGTCCACAGCTCTTACCCGCGGTTTCCGGCAGACGTGCCTAGCGCAGGACTGCGGGTGCTGTTCTGTCTGCGGGTCCGTCGGTTGATATGCCGGGTTGCTTCGTGCGGGCGGCGGACGTTCGTTGAGCAGGTGCCGGGCCTGACCGGCCGCTACAGCCGGTGGACCGAGCGCCTGCGATCGACGCGGCCAGCGGTGGGCCTCGCGCTCGCCGGCCCGGCGGGTGCACGGATGGCCGGCGTCTTCGGGGTGTCCGTCAGCCGCAGCACCGTGCTGCGGCTGGTCGAGGCACTGCCCGAACCGGACTTACCAGCACCCGGGTGGTCGGCGTCGATGAGTACGCGACTCGCAAGGGCCGTCATTACGGCACGGTGCTGGTCGACGTCGAGACGCGACGGCCCGTGGACCTGCTGCCGGACCGGGAGGCGTCGAGCCTGGCGGCTTGGCTGGCCGAGCGGCCAGGCATCGAGGTGGTCTGTCGGGACCGGGCGCCGTTCTTCGCCGAGGGCGCCACCGTTGGGGCGCCCCAAGGCGGTGCAGGTCGCTGATCGCTGGCACCTGTGGCACAACCTTGGCGAAGCCGCCGAGCGGTGCGTTGCAGACCACCGCGGCTGTTTACTGAACAGGGCGCCCGAGCCACCCGGGCAGGTCCAGGAGCCCGAAGAACCCACGGATACTCCTGGCTCCCCGTGGCCTACCGGCCACCGGTTCGCGGACCGGACACGAGCCAATCACGCCGCCGTTCACGCGCTGCTGGCCGTCGGCCACAGCCGCCGCGCAATCCAACGCCAGCTCGGCATGACCTACCGCACCGTCAAGCTCCTCGCTGACGCTGCCACCCCGAGAAGACCTCTTCCACGGCCAGTGGCAGGGTCGACCCTCGGTCTTGGATGAGTTCAAGCCCTATCTGGACGACCGCTGGAACCAGGGCTGCACCAACGCCTGGAAGGTATGGGAGGAGATCGTGCCACTCGGCTACACCGGCAGCTACCAGCGAGTTCGCGCCTACTTTCGCACCAAGCGCCTCTCGGCCGACCCGCTCCCCGCGTCCCCGCCATCGCTCCGCACTGTCGCCGACTGGATACTGCGGCACCCCGACTCCCTCACCGAGGCGGAACAGCTCCGCCTCAAGGCCGTCTTGGCCCACTGTCCCGAGCTGGATGCGTCACCGGACATGTCCGGTCCTTCCCGCCCAGATCCTCACCGAGCGCCAGGGCCACCGGCTCCCTGAGTGGCTCGACGTGGTCCGCCGAGACGACCTGCCCGGCCTCCACACCCTCGCCGCAGGCATCGACCGAGACCGCGACGCCGTCATCGCCGGCCTCACCCTGCCCTGGAACTCCGGCGTCGTCGAGGGACACGTCAACCGAATCAAGATGTTCAAGCGCCAGATGTTCGGACGCGCCGGCTTCCAACTCCTTCGGAAAAGGGTTCTCCTGGCGTGACTGGTGAGTGAGGCCGACAGGCGTTTCTCAGAGAGACAGTTCTACGATCTCAGTTCATGACGACTCCCGACTGCTACGCATGCAGCAAGGAAGCAGAGTTCGACGACCTTCCACCACGCGAGTGCGTGGTACATGACCAGCACTGGCGGGTGGCCCACGCCTTCAACACCGCAGTGCCTGGCTGGCTGGTGCTGCTGCCTCGGCGCCACGTTGCCGCGGTTCATGACCTCACCAACGCTGAGGCATCTGCCCTAGGAGTGTGGCAGGTCAAGCTCTCCCGGGCTCTCCGGAGCATGACTGGTTGCGCCAAGACCTACGTCGTCCAATTTGCCGAAGCCGAAGGCTTCGCGCACGTGCACTTCCACATCGTTCCGCGCATGGCAGATCTGCAACCAGAGCATCGTGGGCCGGGCATTTTCGAGCTGCTTCGGCGGCCAGAGCAGGAGCGAGTAATGGCTGACCAGGCAGACCAAATAGCCCACTCTCTCCGAGCTCAACTTCATGGGCACCCGAACGCTCAGTAAGCAGATCACGGAATCTGAGCCAGAACGAAAACTTGTGAACATCGCCCGACCGGGGATCGGGGGGCCTCCCAAATTCGTGAAGTTGTACGAGAGGAACAACAGGAGCTTGGCGACCCGTGACAGGGGGGACCGCCTGCTCGCTCCGTACACCGTCTCCGCAGCGTGCAGGCGGTCCATGCTCATTCGTCCGAGTGCGTAGGCGACTTGGAAGTGGGCTGCGGCGATTTGAGCGATGTCCGGGGTGATGAGTACCAGCCCGGCGCTGTTGTCCGCCAGGACGGTTACCCGCGTTTGCGCGGACACCCTTGCACCGGTCCAGTCACCGATCAGCGTGCCGGGCGCCCCACAGCCGCGCCGTGCCGTCCGGGAAGTCATCTCGCACGCACCCACGCTCCAGGAGGAACACCCTTCCCGTGGTGCTGCGGAAACACTCTTCCCCTCGCTTGTAGTGACTCAGCCTTGCTCGGTGCGCGATCTCACGGATGGCGACTTCCGGCAGGTCATGCTCTCCGAAGAGGGCCTCTGTGGACGTACGTACCGCCAGACGTACGCCACGACGGGTCGGGACGCGCACCACCCGGCGTCCGGCCTGTTCGGCGGACACTTCATACGCGCCCACCGTCATCACCGACCGGTCGGCGTCGACGCCGCGGTCGACGCCAACGACGGCGCTGCGGGCTGCTCCGAGGCAGATGCCGACGCGGCGGGCGGCATGGCAGGAGCCACGGTCTCGACCGGCGTGCGCTGCGGCTCGCTGAGCAGGGACACCATCGGGTTCAGCGCGCCGACCAAGGTCGCCAGGGCCACGAGCACGGCGACGACCCGGGCCGGCGTGCTGGACAGGCGACGGATCGCATAGCAGGCCGCGGTCAGCACCGCGAGGAAGATGAGCAGGATCGCGAGGTTCGCTTCCCTCGCGCGACACCATCCATTTCTGAGACAGGTCGTTGATCGCGGAGGGCTTCGGGTGGTAAGTCCGAAACCCCTGCCGCGTACACGGAATTGGGCACAGCCGCGCATCGCCAAAAGGGGCCGTACTTCACCGATTGCGCGCGTGATGGTGGAGCGGTCGACGCCGAACCAGCAGGCCAGTACGTCGTGAGTGGCACCGTGGCGAAGGTGCACGAGCGTGGCCAACAGGCGGTCGACGAACACCAGTTTGTGCTTCGCTCCGGCACCCACGGCTCGCTGCCGGGTCCGCGCCGCGAGTACGGCATGGTGCCGCTCGTGCCACAACGGGCCGATCTCAGCGACGAGTTCAGCGATCATCCCGGGCGTCAGCCCTGTGATCCGCCGGCTTCGGATGTTTACTGCACGCGCCCGATTTCCCACCACACAGACCAAGATCAACGATCACGGTCTCGATGCGCCACCGCCAACCATGCACGAACTCGTTAGGGCTCGCAGAGAATCAACATGCGGGTTTTGATCTTCTTCGGGGGGCGGCTGCCGTACTGGTCGAGGTGGGCCGCGGCCACGTCAGTCGGGGTGCGGAACCTGGCAGTTGAGGGGTGCCGTCAGGTGCTAGCTCAACCAATTCCACTGAATAGCCGGGGCTAACTCTGCGGGACGTCCTTGACGAACACGATGCCGTCGCTGTCCGCCAGGTGGGCCGGGTCAAGCGGGGCGTAGCCGAACCAGGGGGATACGCGGGGCGCGGGCCGCGTGTCGCCGAGGGCTGTGGCCAGCCGCGGGGCGTCGATGACGCAGCGGTCCTCCGGGAGCGCGTACAAGAGTCCTTCGACGGTGTTCGGCGGCGGCGTGTCCACTCCGCGGTGTCGGATTGTGCCGAGGGCCGTGGCCACGAAGGCGTAGTCGTCGCCGAGTTGGGCGTTCACCAGTGCACCGGCGCTCCACCACTCCACCGGTCCCTGCCACATCTGCATCGTGCTCTTCTCCCGTTGGAGATGGGAGTTGTGGGCGTGGATGAGTGCCCGGCCCTCAGCGGCGACGGCAAGGAGGTTGTGGGCCATGATCAAACCCCGCAGCGCGCACAGCCGCGTCATGCGGGCCGGTGAGGTGTCGGCCATCCAGTGGTGGTAGCGCAGCAGGCCGGTCGCGGTGCGCCCGTACAAGCGCGCCCGGTCCCAGTCGTCGCGCGGGGTCGTCGCGAGCAGGTGCGGCACCTGCTGGTCCAGCAGCGCCACCAGCTCGTCGGCGAGCAGCCGCAGCCGGGCGGCCTCGGCCGACTCCCCGACGGACTCGGATGGGTCCATCATCGCGGCGGGGTTGGTCCACTGGTCGTCGGTGCCGAGCAGGCGGTCGAGCGTTTCCGCGGTGCACGGGAGCAAGCCCGCGTCCACCCGGGCCGCGAGATAGCCGTGGAGTGCGGTGAGGGCCTGCCGGGGGCTCGCGGCGTGGGTGATCTCCAGCGGACCGTCGAAACCGGCGAAACGGAGCCGCTCGGACGCAGGACGGCCGTCGTTGTCGGCGCGGACGTTGTAGGCGCGCATCCCCCCGTGGGTGCGGTGGTAGGTCGCGGGGTGCCGCTCCGGCCGGCCCTGCTCAGCCCAGCAGGACCCGGCGGTCAGTCTGGGAATAGGCGTCGGTCGTGCCCACGTAGGTCTGACCGTTCTCCACGCCTGCCAGCCCTGCCAGCGCCCGAGCCTGGTGTGGTGTGTGACGGCCAGTCGGACGGCGGTCGCGATCGACCGGATTGACCTGGCAGTGTCCTGTTACGGCCGCGGACCGCGCGTCCGACCGCTCACGAGGGCGCTTCCGTCCCGGCCTGCTCGCTCACCACGTACCGCGCGTACCAGTCCGGCCAGTCCGGGTCCTCCGCGCCGATCCGCGCCTCGTGCTCACCGTGCGCCGCCGCGGCCCGCCGCAGGGCGCCCGCCAGGGCCTCGGCCGAGGCGAACGAGGTGGTCGCAGGATCCAGCCGTCCCGGAAGCCGTGTGGTGACCTCCTGCAGCAGCCAGCCGTTGCCGTCCGGGTCACTGAACGACAGGAAGGATCCATAACTGCCGCGTTGCGGATCAGGACCGGGCACCCGGGCGTCAGCGCCGGCGTGGTGGAACACGCCGCCGGCGTCGTGAAACACATCGCTCGGGTCGGCGCCGCGCCGTATCAGCTCGTCATGGGCGGCCTCGATGTCGTCGACGACCATGTGCAGGCCTCGAGCCGAGCCCGGGGCCTGATCGGTGACCGATCTGCCGAAGATGACCGACGCCGGGGAACCCGGAGGCGTCACCTGCACCACCCGGAAGTCCCCGTCAGGGGCGACGTCCGCGTCGAGCCTCCAGCCCAGCGCCGTGTAGAAGTCCTTGGCCCGGTCGACGTCGGTCACCGGCACCACGACGACCTCGAGTTTCATGTCCATGGCTTTCGCCTCCCGTCTCGGAGGGGATACCGGCGACGACCGGTTCCGCGGTGGCGCCGGGCTTGGAGGGCGCATCCCACGGCTCTCGAAACGCGTTGCGAGCGCCTCGCCTCACGCCCGGCGCGGCGGCGCCCTGTCACCCTGCCGAACGGGCTGTGCCGTGTTCCAGCGTAGACACGCGTTCGATCAGGCCGCATGTGGACACTCGCCCGCTTCTGCGCCGGCGGATCACGAAAGGCGCCGGACGAGGCGGTGCTGCCTGCGGAGCCCGCGCGCTCGACGGCCGATTGCGGCCCGGGCCGAGGGCAGTGGGCGGTCAGTGTGTGACGAGCTGCTGGCCGCCGTCGATGTCGTACGTGGCGCCAGTGAGGGCGCCGTTGGCCATGATGTGCGGTGCGAGGGCGGCGACATCCGCCGGTCCGACCACCTGCCCAATGGGCAGCGTCTTCCTCAACTCCTCGTGTTGTGGCTCGAGTTGGTCACCAAGGAGGGAGGCCGACAGCAGTGTGTCCACGAACCCGGCCGCGATGAGGTTGACCCGGACAGGGGCGACCTCCAGTGCCATGTTGGCGGTCAGCGCCGGCAGCGCCGCGGTGAGGACGCCCATCACGGCCGTCCCGGCCGCGGGCCGCCGGTGCCGCCGGTGCCGCCGGTGAACAGCAGCGTTCCCCCGGCCCTGACTTTGGCGGGTCGTTGTCGACCACGACCGCTTCCATCTGCAGGGCCGGCATAGACTGCCGGGCCAGGGCGTCCAGCAGGTTCCGCACGCTCTGAGTGTTGCCGCTGGCACTGACGACTACGGACATCAGCGGCGGTTCCCGGTCAGACATGGGCACTTCCTTCTCACTCGGGGGTGGGGATCGGGATGCCATTCATGTCACCGCCGACACCCCCTGGCCGGGAAGGAAAAGGCTGTTGCGGAGGTGTTGCGGACCGCGCGCCGAAGCTCTGCACAGCGGGCGCTCGACTGGCTACCGTGACGGAGCATCAGGGAGATCGCGTGCGGAGGGGCACCCGCGATGTCCGACCAGCTGTTACCTCACCCGCTGGCCGCTCTGCGCGCCGAACTCGGGCTGACCGGCGAGCAGTACCTGGACCGCCTCGCGACGTGCCCTTCGCCATCGGCCACGGCCGGATGGCCAAGGGCCGGCAGAAGGTCTCCCGCTGGGAGAACGACGTCAACTCCCCCGAGATGCCCGCGCCTCTTTATGCCGTCCGGGCGGGTGAGCTCGCGGCTCGAGCTGACGTTGGTTGGATGTTCAGGGCTTCCAGGTGCGGAGGAAGGCTGCGACCCGCGTAGCAGTGCAGCGGGGGTTGTTCAGCTCGTGCGCGAGTGCGGTGAGCTGCTCGCGGGTGGGGCTGACGGGGATATTGCTGGCCTCGAGGTACATGACGGCGACCGCGCACGCGACGGTGAGGTTGGAGCGCTCCAGCCAGCGGCAGCGGCCCAGGGTGTGCACGAGGGCGGCGGCGCGCGCGTAGGGCCCGTCATATACAGGTGTGTCGAGGAGCTCGCCGCGGTGGCGGGCGACGGCGGCAATGGGGACGCCGTAGTCGTCGGCTGCCGGGTCGCGGTGGCCAGCCCGTTCGGCGACTTCGAGGATCCAGGAATCGTCGATGTGCAGGATCACGCGGCGGCGCCCGGCTGCGGCTGGGTGTACGGCTGGTCGAGCTGCTGCTCCAGGTCGTCGAGGAAGGCGCCGTGCTGGTTGATGAGGCGCTGCGCGGCATCCATGCCGGCGGCGCGGGCACCGGTGGTGTCCTCGATGATCAACCGCTCGACGTACTTGTTGAAGTCCAATCGGCGGGCGGCCGCGGCAGCCTTGCCGGCCGCGAGCACGTCCTCGTCCAGCCGGACTTGTGTCTGCTTCTTCGTGGAAACCATACCCATAAGGTAGCAGGGTGGTAGGAGGAGGTTGGAGAAAACTGACGGACCGCGCTCATGCGGCCTGCGGGCCACGCACCCGTGTCTCCCGCGCAAGGCCGCGTGGCCCAGTGCCGCCACGGCCTCCCTACCTCTCGCCCACCGGCCGGCCAGCGGTCGGGCAAGGCGGTGGCGGCCGACCGGAAGGCAGCGATCATTCCTGCTCCTGGCCCCGCGCCGAGCGCACCACCCTCGCGCACCGCCACAAGCCATGGACGAACGATCTCGCCCGGGGCATCGCGGCCTGCACCACGAATCAGGAGCGCGCCCGCCTGGTCGCCAAGTCTCTGCACGCCCGTGGCTCTCAGGCGCTGGACTTCACGGGGGCGTCCACGAAGTACACCGACCGGCCCGCTGCCCAGCGCAAGACCGACCTGGCCCAGGGTTCACGCCCAGTCCTGGGCGACGTCAGCGGCGCCTTCCGGATCGCGCTGCGGCGGCTGTACCGCACCAGGAACATCATCTTGCACGGCGGAGCCACCCAAGGGGTGGCTCCGGAGGCCTCGCTGCGCACCGCCGCACCGCCGCACCGCTGGTCGGCGCGGGCCTGGACCGCATCGTGCACGCCGAGTACGCCGAGACCTCGACCCTCTCGATCTCGCTGCTCGTGCCGAAGTCGCTCTCGGCCTCGTCAACGGCGAAACCGGGCTCTCCGTCGTCGACCTACTGGAACCCGTCTGACCGACAGGCACTGGCGGTGGTGCGCTGCAGCATCCCCGTGTGCTGCTACTACGAGCCCTCGCTTTTGCTCAACGGTGAGGTCGCGTCGGAGAACGGTGACGGCCGCTCGTGGCGTACGGCCACGGGATGCCGTACGCCCATCCGGCCGTAGGCTGCCCCTAGGAAGAAGCGTGAGGGCATCCGGCGAACTCCCGGGTGAGAGGCCTAGCTACTGAACTTGGCTCTGCGGTTTGGGCGAGGACCCGAGCCTGGAGGGCCCCGAGGAGGAGAGGTGGGCGGCCAGGGCGACGCGGAGATGGAGCATGGTGGCCAGAACCTGTTCGGGGAAGGCGAGCCGGGGCGGGCGGCCGCGCCGGGCGTCGCCGGCGAGGCCGCCCTCTCCCGGCGCGATCAGCGGGCCGCATCAAGCGGCGGGTTCCGCGATGCCGGGAGGAGCGACCCCATCAGGTCACGTGTGCGTCACTGTGACTCCGTACAGGGCGACCTCTCCGTAGTTCGAGTTGTCGCACGGCGAGGAGTTGGTGCAGTTCGCCTGGGTGTAGTCGCCCGCCTTGAAGTAGCCGCTGCTGAAGGCGGCGTTGACGGTCGCCTTGAGAGCGCCGTTGTAGTAGACGTCGACCTTCCCGTCGTGGGCCACGAACTTGCCCTGGAAGCGGGTGCCGAGCTGGTAGCTGGAGGTCACCAGCTTGTAGTGCGTGGTGTTGTACGAGGTGACGTACAGCGAGGTCCCTTCGAGACGGAACGAGGTGACGTCGCTCGTCGAGTCATGTATCTGCCCCGCCATCACGTGTGGTTTGGTCTTGGGGAGGTGGGTGATCGCCTGGTCGACGACCATGGTGTGGGTGCCCGACGTGGACGGCCAGCTCTTGGTCGCCGAGCCGTTCGCGGTCATCTCGCGCAGTTCTGACCGCGGGTATCCGGTGTTGCTGGTGGTGGCGCCGTTGACCGCGGCCCGCAGCAGGATCGCGTTGCAGCTCGAAGTGGTCGTGAACCAGGGAGTGTTGTTGTAGGTCTTCAGAGCGGGCTGCGTGATCTCCACGGGAGAGCCGGAGCTGGTGGGGGTGGGCAGCTGCAGCTTCCAGCCGGTGCTCAGGCCGATGGCCGCCGCCGGTGCGGGGCAGGCGGCGGCCCCTGTCGAATCGGCCGACGCACTCTGTACCGAAGCCAGCACGCCGACGGCGAGCGCGGGCGCTGCGAGCAGGTGGAGAGCCCGGCGGTGAGAACTGTGCGAGGGCGATTGACTGTTCATGAACGGCTCCTTCATGTCTGGACCACGACGGGCCCGTGGGGGGACTTGAACGGTCGGACATGCCCGCCGCGGCTCAGCAGGCGAGTTCTCGTACGATCCCTTCGTCGATGCCGATACCGAGGCCGGGGCCGGCGGGCACCTCGGCCACCCCTGCGCGCACCTGGATGACGGAGCCGGTGGCGTAGGGAGACTGCAGGAACTGCCGGCCGTTGAGGTCGGCGGGGGCGATGAGGTCGTGGGCCGCGAACAGGTGCAATGACGCGGCGAGGCCGATGTCGGATTCGGTCAGCCCCGACCCCATCAGCGACACACCGCAGTCCTCGGCCAGCTGGCACTGGCGCAGCGCGAGGGTGAGCCCGGCGCAGCGCTGCACCTTGGCCACGGCGATGCCGATGGCGCCCCTGCGGACGAACGATGCCAGGTCGGTGGGGTGCCGCAGGCTCTCGTCCACGGCGATCGGGACCGGGCTGAGGTCGCGCAGTCGGCGGAGTCCTTCGATGTCGTTGGCGGGTAGGGGTTGTTCCAGCGCCGCGATGTCGAGCGGTGCGAGCCGGCGGGCGAGGAGTAGGACGGAGTCCTGGGTGCCGGCCTGGTTGGCGTCGACGATCAGGCGGGCGTCGGGGGCGGCCTCACGTACGGCCGCCACTCGGGCGACTTCCCCGGCCTCTTCCTGTCCGGGCGTGAGCCCCGTTTTGATCTTGAAGTGGCGATACCCGTGGGCCTGTCCCTCGGCGACGGATTCGGCGAGGGCGCCCGCATCGGCTCCGGTGGCGATCCAGCAGAGTTCGACCGTGTCGTGGCGGCGCCTGCCCCACAGCTCGCCGAGGCTCACGCCGCGGGAGCGCGCGAGTGCGTCGTGCCACGCGACGTCCAGGGCGGCGCGGGCCAGCGGCATCCCGGTGGACCAGCCGCGCCGGATCACGCGATCGCAGGCCCGCACCAGCCCGTCGAGGTCCCACAACGGCAGGCCGGTCGCGGCGGGCGCAAGGTAGTGCGTCAGGGTCGACACGATGGACTCGGTGGTCTCATACGTCCAGGAAGGGATCGGTGTCGCCTCGCCCCACCCGATGCTTCCGTCCGACGCCGTGACCTTGACGAGTACGCGGATGGCGGGTCGCCCCCGGGTGGTCACGCCGCCGCCCGCGACCGCGAAGTCCCGCAACGTCGGCAGGGCGACCGTGAACGTCTCCACGCGCTCGACGGTCACTGCCGCCGAGGTGTCGGGGGATGCCGTCAGAACCATAGCGACTTGTCCACCACGTTGATCAACGGCCGCCCGTCGGCGAACCGCTGTGCGTTCTCCGCGAGCACCTCGAACCGGCGCTCCGCGGCGTGCGGTCCTGCCCCGGCCACATGCGGGGTGATCAGTGCTCTGGGATGGCGCCAGAGCGGATGGTCCGGCGGCAACGGCTCCAGTTCCATGACGTCGAGGGCGGCGCCCCGCAGGCGCCCGGCGTCCAGGGCCGCGACGAGGTCGTCGAGGCGGATGGTGGGGCCGCGGCCCACGTTGACGAGACAGGCTCCGTCTTTCATCGCCGCCAGACGGCCGGCGTCCATCAACCCCTGCGTCTCAGGGGTGTGAGGCACGGTCAGGATCACGATGTCCGCCTGGGGAAGTGCGCGATCCAGATGACCGGTCGGAAGCACCCGGAGGAAACCGGGCGGTGCCGCGGTGACCCGGGGATCGACGCCTTCCACACGGGTGCCGAACGCGGCGAGCAGTCGTCCGGTCTCGGCGCCGATCGCACCCGTACCGACGATGAGCGCGCGCGCCTCGCTGAGGGGAACGACCGCTCCGTCCGACCAGTCCGGTGCCCAGTTGCCGGCGGCCTGCTCGCGCACATAGCGGGGCAGTTGCCTGGCGAGGGCCAGGACCAACGCCATCGTGTGCGCGGCGACATGATCGGTGTAGGTGTCCCGCATGTTCGTCACCTCGACCGGATGACGTACGAGCGCGGGGTGGTAGAAACCCGGAGGAGGGCCCGCCTGCGGAGCTTGCAGCCAGCGCAACCGGTCTGCTGAGCCGAGGAGTTCGGGCGTGAGCGTGCCGTACGCGGCATCGGCGCGGACCAGCGCGGCATCGACGTCCTCCGGACCCTGGGGGCAGAGCACCTCGATCCCCGGTACGGCCTCGACGAGCCGGTCGGGCCAGGGTCCGGTTTCCCCCGGCAGGGGCGGGACCATGACGAGTGTGAAGGCGGCTGTGGTCATGCGGCATGCTCCATCGACGCGGCGGCCACCTCGTGACGCAGCGGGCGCCCGGCGACGTACCTGGCCAGGTCCTCGGCCATGGCCCGGCCCAGTAGGCGCCGTTCCGGGCCGAGGCTGCCGGCCAGATGCGGGGTGACCACCACGTTGTCCAGTTCGAACAGCGGTGAGCCGGGGTGGGGCGGCTCGGGATCGGTGACGTCGAGCACGGCGAACAGGTCGGATCGTTCTCCGAGCACGGTCACCAGCGCGGACTCGTCGACAAGGCCGCCACGCGCGGTGTTGACCAGCGTGGCGTCGGGGCGCATGGAGCGCAGCAGCCGTGCGTCGACCATGGCGCGGGTGTCGTCCAGCAGCGGGGCGTGCAGGCTCACGACATCGCTCTGGGCGAATACGCCGTCCAGCGTGGTCAGTTCGACGCCCAGTGCACGGGCGTCGGCGTCGGACACATAGGGGTCGTGGGCCAGCACGCGCACGCCGTGCCTGGTCAGGAGCCGTGCGGTGGCACGCCCGGTGGCGCCGAGTGAGACCAGGCCGACGGTTGCCCCCGCGGTGCCGAGCTCGCCTCGGCGGACAGCCGCCGTCCGGGCACGCCGCGCGGTCAGGACATAGCGCCAGCCGTGCTTGAGCGCGTAGAGGATCTGGGAGAGCGCGAAGTCCGCCACCTTGTCGGCGATCAGCGAGCCGGCGGAGGTGACCTGCACTCCGCGCGCCCAGGACTCCTCGGTCACCAGGGGGCGTACCGACCCGGCGGCGTACAGAACGAGAGCGAGCCGCGGCGCGCTGTCAAGCAACTCGGCCGTGAGCCGAGGCGCGCCCCAACCGGTGACGAGCACATCGACTCCTGCCAGCGTGTCCGCGGACAGGTCCGCCGCGGCACACAGGGGCTGCTTGATGGTCAAGTGGCTCTCGATCGCGGTGCGTTCAGCTGTTCCGTAGACGTCGTCGAAGCGCGCCGGATCCATCACGTACAGTCCGGTGAGTGGCTCGTTCGTCATGCTGCTCCCTCCGTTGTCCGGGTATCTGCTGCCGTAATGGCTCGCACTGCTTCCTGCGCGTTGGCCATCCGCAGTGCCCGTAGTCGCGCAGGTGAGGACAGGCCCGCGTGGTAGTAGCGAACCTGCCGCGCTCCTGCGGCCAGCAGCCGTGCCACCCGCCTGGCGAGATCGGCGGGGTGCTCCTCCAGCACGGACACATTGGCGATCACCGGCCGTACGCCTGCCCGCACCGCTGCTTCGACGCGGGCCACTGCCCGGTTCTCGTCGTCCCAGCACTTGAGGACGACGGCAGTGGCCCGGCCGCCGAAGTGGCCCAGGTCGAGTCCGCTGTCAGGTCCGGTGGTCTGCGGGTCGCCGTCCGCCATCAGGAGCAGCTCCCGGCCGGGCGCCACCGCCGCCACCTGCCGTGTCAGGTCCTCGATCACGAACTGGCGGTGACACAGGAGAGCTTGTGCGGCCCGTTCACCGAGTGACTCGGCGAGCGTGTCCGGTGCGCGTACGCCGTCGCGCATCTCCGCGTCGACGGTGCGGCGCACCGTCTGTGCGACGTCGGCGGGGTCCCCTCCGAAGGCCTCGAGCCCCTTGCGGCAAGCGGCGCACAGGCATACCGACAGCAGATCGCGGCAGCCTCTGCTCAGGTCGGCGCCCGCGGTCTTCTCATGGTGGCTGCCGTGCTCGAAGCCCAGCCAGCCGCAGGCCTCCAGCATCAGCGTCGGTACTTCGGCGGCGTCGTAGCGTTCGCAGAAGGTGTGGACCAACTGTATTGCGTATGCGACCACTTCGGGCTGTGCCGGGCACAGGGCGTACCCGTATCGCTCGTCGAACGCGTTGCGCACGGTCAGATCGGGTGCGCGCTCCCCCGCCGCGGTGCTGTGGGTGAGTACCAGCCAGGCTTCGACGCGCAGCCCTTGACTCCGCAGGGCCCTGGCCGCCGTGCCGAACCGGTCCGGTGCGTCAACAGCCCAGCCGGGCGGAGAAGGTCTCAGACGCGTGCCGCGCCACTGGTGCGGATCGAGCGGGAAGTACGCGGCGGCGTGGGTGGCATGCACCGTGCGGTGGACGGGGTGGTACGGCGTCATGGCGCGCACTGAGTGGTAGGCAGCCTGCAGGACCACTGCGCCTACGCCGAGTGAGGCTATGCGTTCGGCCGCGGCGGGGTCGCCCACAAGGTCCCAGGTGTAGGCGAAGGCGCCGCTGAGATCGACGGAGCCGGGCGGCTCGGTTGTCACGTGATTCACTCCTTGGTGGCGCCGGCCAGGCCGCGCACGAAGTAACTCTGGAAGAAGACGAAGACAATGAGCATGGGAATGATGGAGAGCGTCATTCCGGCGGCGAACCCGGTCCAGTCCACGGAGTGCTCACCCTTGAACGACAGCATTCCGACCGCGAGGTTCTGCAGATCCGGCTGCCCCAGTGTGAACACCAAGGGGATATTGAACTCGTTCCAGTTGGTGATGAACTGGAAGATGACGACCACCGCGATGACGGGCTTTGCCAGCGGGAGGACCAACCGGAACGTGCGGAGGAAGCCGGCGCCGTCGAGCTTTGCCGCGTCGAACAGATCGCTCGGGATGCCCGAGAAGAAACCGATGAAGAGCAGAACGTAGAGGGCGCCTGCCGCTCCGGACATGGCCAGGATGACTCCGGCCTGGGTGTTCAGCAGGCCGAGTCGTTCCACCAGGACGAACTGCGGAATGATGATGGAGGCCACCGGTACGAACAGGGTGGCAACGATCATGCGGTGCAGGAGCTTTCGTCCCGGGAATTCGTACCGGGCCAGAATGTATCCGCACAGGGCCGACTTGAACAGTTCGATGACGGTGGATACGACCGCGTAGAGGATCGTGTTGAAAAAATACCTGGAAAACCCTGCGTCCACCCATGCCCGGCGGAAGTTGTTGAAGTTCCACTGGTCGGGCATGAGGCCGGCGCCGCCGGTGAAGAGCCCCGTCTGTGTCTTGAACGCCCCTGCGACGATCCAGAGGAACGGATAGATCCAGACGAGACCCACCACGATCAACAAGGGCAGCGCGATGAGGTTGGCACGCGCGGGCCGTGACAGTCGCGAGAAACGTGGCGCTCGCGGTGTGCGGAGTTCGGGACGGGACATCAGACTCCGTATTCCTTCCGCTTCGTCTGCGCGCGGCGCACGAAGAGGCCCTGACTGGTGACGAGGAGGAACGCCATGCCGGAGAACAGCAGGGCGGCCGCCGACGCGTATCCGTATGCGAAGGGCATCGAGCCGAAGGCCTGCTTGTAGATGAAGTACGAGACCACGTACGTGCTCGTGCCCGGGCCGCCCCCGGTGAGCGTGACGACGAGCCCGAACACGTGCATCGCGTTGACCAGAGCGAGCATCACGATGACCACGGCTACGGGACGGATCATCGGCAGCGTGATCCGCGTGAGCTTCTGCCATTCACTTGCGCCGTCGAGCTCGGCGGCTTCGTAGAGTTCGTCAGGGACGTTCTGCAACGCAGCCATCCAATAGATCATGTACTGCCCGAAAACCTGCCAGACCGAGATGAGGATCAGGGTCAGCAACGCGGTCCAGCGGTTGGCGAACACATCGGTCGTGCCGTCGGTCAGGCCGAGCCCGTGGAGCGCGGAGTTGAGCGCACCGTTGGACGGATTGAGCAGGTAGGTGAAGACCAGGCCGGCCATCGCCACCGGGATGATCAGCGGTGCGAAGAAGACGGTGCGCAACGCCCTCTTCGCCCACAGCCACTTCCTTGTCATCACCAGTGCGGCGAGGAGGGACAGCGGCAGCTTGATCAGGGTCGTGCCGACCGCGAACAACAGGGTGTTGACGACCGCCTGCCAGAAGAGCGGATCGCCGAGGATGCGGCTGTAGTTGTCGCCACCGACGAACTGGTCGAGCGGTCCGGTGCCGGACCAGTCGAAGAACGAGTAGTAGACCGTCGCGATCAGCGGCCAGAGGGTAAACCCCATGTAGAGGAGGAGGAACGGCACGAGAAAGGCGGCCACCCACAGCCGGTCGCGCCCCTTGGCGCGCTCGCGGTTCCCCTCCGAAGGCTTGAGCCGACGCACCTCCCGGCTGGGTCGGGCGGCCGTGGTCGGGGCAGTGCCGGGTGGATGTGGACTGGTGGGGGCGAGAGCCATGTGAGGTCCTTTGCGGTCCTGGCTGAACGGTGGCTTCCGTCGCTGCGCGGTTACGCGGCCGGCCGGTAGTCGGAGGTGTACGACCAGTCAGGGAAGGTGAAGCAGTCGAGGGAGACCTTCAGCCCCTGGGCCGCTTCCTTCTTGAGCTCGGCCGTGAGGATCTTCTGACGTTGCGAGACGATCCGTTCGGCCTCCGGCTTCAGTGAGTTGTCGCCGCTCAGGGCGCCGGACATCGCCTCGTACTCCCAGGTGGGACGCTCGCCGATGGCCTTGACGTAGGCCTGGGACTTCACCAGGTCCGGGCACTTGGTGACCGGAAGGGGCAGGTCGACCCGGTAGCCGGGCTTGTCGGCTATCCCCATGAGCTGTCGCATCGCGGGGTCTTTGATGTAGCGGGCGTTGTCCGCGAACGCCAGCGTCCCGAAGCCGCCTTCGAGGTACTGCTTGGCGAAGTAACCATCAGGCTGGGTCAGCCAGTTCATGAAGGTCCAGGCGGCCTTCGACTGCTTCGATTGCGCGCTCACCCAGTACTTGTTGCCGTCTGGCTGGCTCCACAGGGCGCCCTTTGCACCCGAGTCGGGGACGGGATGCGCGGCGACGGAGTACTGCGAGGACTCCAGGCCGAGGGACTTGAACACCGAGGGAGTCCAGGTGCCGTCCATCATGATGCCGGCCCGTTCCGTGGCGAACTGCTGCCGGGAGAAATTCTTGTCGTTGGTGCCGGGTGCCAGATAGCCGTCGTTCTTGAGCTCCTGGATGAAGGCGAACACCTTCTGGGCCTGCGGTTCGTCCAGCGAGAAGGCGCCCTTCTTGTAGTCGAAGAACCAGTCGTTGAAGGTGTACTCGCCGGCAGCGAGTGCGTAGAAGATGCGCTGGAAGTCGACGTCCTTGCTGGGCGACGCGATGCAGTACGCCTTTGTCTTCGCCTTGATGTCCGCGCAGGTGCTCTTCAGTTCGGACCACGTCGTCGGTGGCTTGGCGGTGTCGAGTCCGGCGTCGCTGAAGACCTTCTTGTTGAGGAACATGTAGCCGGGGCCCCAGTAGGTGCTCTCGGAGAAGGGGAACGCGTAAGTCTTCCCGTCGAGTTGGTTGACCCCGTTGATGAACGAGCCTTCGGGCCACCGCTTGGTGAAGCTCGCGGGCAGCGCGGAACCCCCGTTGAGGGGCTGAATCCACTCCTGGTTGAGCAGTTGGGACATGGCCAGCGGCCCGTTGTCGCTCCAGTAGAAGATGTCCGGGCCCTGCCGACTCTGAAAGGCCAGCGGGAGCGTCCGCTTGTACTCGTCCTGAGCGATCGACTGCCACTGCACGGTGATGTCCGGGTGCTGCCGGTGGAACTCCTCGGCGGCCTTCTTGTGGAAGTCCGACTGCTCCGCCGAGTAGTCCCAGACCTTGAGCGTGGTGCCTGAACTACCGGAGCTGCCACCGCATCCCGCCAGCAGTGGTCCCAGCAGCAGGGGCGCGAGCGCCAGCCTGCCGAGCCGGGATGCTCCAACTCTGTGTCCTGTGCCCATGGTCGGCTCCTGCTCCGTCGAGATATCGAGATGGCGACCCGAGCGGCTCTCGGGACTGAGGCGCGGATGACGTTAGGGCGCAACACTCAGCCTAGCAAGCGTTTTCACACGGGATATTCTGCAGACTGGGGACTGCGCATCGTGAACTAGGCATCTGAACTGGGGTGTTGTGTGATCAGTCGATCTCTGCCGGGAGTGGCCGCTAAGGTGAGGGAGCGTTTTCACAGATTTTCATGGTGTCGGCCGTGGGCCCGTACGGGGGTCGCGAGCGACCGGAAGGGAGTACGTCATGCGCGTCCTCGTCCTGACGAAGCCATTCGGTGTTCTGCCGCCCGAGGAGCTGGCCGCCCAGCTGGCGGAGGCAGGCGCGGACGGCGCCGACCTGCTGGTCAGAGACGGGCAGACCGTCACCCCGAGCACGTCGTGGCGCATTGCCGAGACGGCACGGGCCTTGCGCGGCAACGGACTTGAGACCGGCCTCGTCAGCACGGACCTGACCTCGGCGGACAGTGAGGCCGAGCGCGTCATCGGGCACTGTGCCGAGGCAGGCGTGCCCCTGATGCGCGTGGGGTTCTACCGCTACGACGCCGGACTCGACTACGCCGCCGGCCTGGACCGGGCCCGCCGCGACCTCGCGAGCCTCGCCGAGCTCGCCGCCCGCCACGGCGTACGTCTCGTGCTCGCGCTGCACCACGGCACGCTGCATCCCTCGGCCGCACACGCCTCGCGGCTCCTGGACGGCCGCGACGACGTCCTCGTCCACCCCGACCCCGGGAACCAGGCCAAGGAGGGAAGCGAGCACTGGCGGCTCGCCCTCGATGTTCTCGGCGGCCTGGACCGTGTCGGCTGCGTGGGCGTGAAGAACGCGGTGTGGGAACCAGGGCAAGCGCGTGGATCCTGGAACTGCCGGTGGCAGCCGCTCGCCGACGGCGGCGTCGTCCCCTGGCCCACGATCCTGCCCGGCCTCACGGAACTCGGCTACACCGGCCCGTTCTCCCTGCACGTCCACTACCCGGCCGACAACCCGCTCACGGCGGTCCGCCGGGATCTCGGGTACCTGCGCGGATTCCGGTCCGAGCCGAGGATCGCACCGCCCGCACGCTGAACGACGAACTACGCTGGCCACGGACCAAGGACACGGGGAGCTGGGCTTGGCAACTTCGAAAGTACCGGACATGACGGAAAATCCGACAACCTCCGCAAAGCCGGATCTACCGAGGAACGGCATGCCCGACAAGTCCGAAAAACCCAGCACGGCCAGCGGGTCCGTCGCGAAGAAGGTGACGCGTCAGCGGCGGGTGACGATCACCGATGTCGGCACGGCAGCAGGGGTCTCCACCTCCACTGTCTCGCGCGTTCTCAACGGCACGGCCCGGGTCGACCCCGAGCTGGTGCGCCGGGTGGAGAGCGCGGTCGCCGAACTCGGCTACCGGCCCAACGCCGCTGCCCAGGGCCTGGCCCGCGGCGAGGCCGGCGCCATCGGCGTCCTCGTACCCGACCTGGCCAACCCGTACTTCCCCGATGTCCTAAAATCCGTCTCCGCTGTCGCCCGCTCACACGGGCGGCGGGTGATGGTGATGGAGTCGGACGAGGACGCGACGAGTGAGCACGAGCTCGCCGAGGATCTGATGCGCTGCTGTGACGGCGTACTGCTGTGCTCCCCGCGCATGAACCGCACCGCGCTCGTCGACCTGTCCCTGCGTGGCCACCCTGTTGTGCTGGTCAACCGCATCGTCCCCGGACTGAGTCTCCCCTCGGTGTCCGTCGACTTCTACGGAGGGATGACCCTGGTCTGCGGTCACCTCACCCAGCTCGGACATCGCCGTGTGGCCTACCTGAGCGGCCCCGAGGCGTCCTGGGCCAATGCCGAACGCATCCGTGCCTTCGATGCCGCGGCAGCGTTCGGCGTCGACGTCACGGTCATCCCCTGCGGTCACACGGCACGGCATGGCTATGAGGCGGCCGGTGCCGTGCGGGATTCCGGTGTCACCGCCGTTGTCGCGTACAACGATCTCGTGGCGCTCGGCGCGGTGACAGCGCTGGAGGAGTCGGGCCTGCGCGTCCCCGAGGACATGTCGGTCATCGGCTGCGACGACATCTCCCTCGACGACCTGCCCAGTTCACGCAGACTCACCACGGCCTCGTTGGCCCGGCACGAACTGGGCCGGCAGGCCGCCCAGACCCTGGAAGCGCTGATGGCCACCAACGGCGACACCGAACCCAGAGTCATTCCGATGGAGTTGCGCGTACGCCACACCAGCGCTCCCCCGGCGGTCGCCGCACACCGAGGCGCGGAATCCTCGCAGCTTCGCCAAGGTGCCGGAAAGAAGCCCCTATGAAAGCGTGGAAGGTGTGCCGCCACCGGTGTGCGTGCAGTTTGTCCGACCCGGCCTCAAGGCCGCGACGCTTAGTCATGATCTTGATGCCGTGGGGGCCAGCCGCCGGATCCCCCGCTCGGCCAGCCACAGATGCCGGAAGTAGGGCCGCCTTGTGCTTGGCACGAGCCCGCAGGTAGCGGCTGACGGCCCGCGCGGGCCTCGGCCCGAACCCACCCGCCGGTCTTTGCTGCCCTTGCCGTGAAAGTGCACCGATTCCGTGGTCAGGTCGATGTCGTCGAGCAGGAGGTTGCCGACTTCCGACAGCCGAGCACCCGTGTTGCAGTACAGACGGATGGTCGGCTCGTCCCGCAGCTGGACGAACTGCTTTCCCCGGCAGGTGCCGAGAACCTTCGAGGTCTCGTCACAGCGGATGACCGGGATCAGTTTCTGCGGCATCTTCGGCTGCCTGACCCGTTCCATCGGCGACCGGTCGCCCTCGTCCAGCACCAGCCACTTGAAGAACTGCTGCAGCGCCATGTGCTTATCCAGCGCCTACTCCCCCAGAAACCGCGCGCCGCCTGCGCGGCCGCCGGCAAATAGTTGTACCGGGTGGTCTCCGGATAGTTCCCCGCCGCCAGCGAGCGGTCCCAGTCCCGCAGAAACCCCGACCAGGTCTCCGACAGACCAGCCGTGACCTCGTCCAAGTCCAGCAGTGGCATCTTCGTCGGCCTGCGAGTAAAGGCGTTGTGCACTCAGGCCTCCGCCGGGCCGCCTCGTCGCCTCACGCACCACCTTCCGCTCGTCGAGAAGAACCGCAACGAACTATGACTTTTCCATCGTCTCGCTGCGGCCAAGAGCCAGCAAGTCGGTACATTTGTACGGTCCTTGCGCTCTGAGGCGACTCCGGCCGACCTGCCGTCGAGACGCACCTGGCGGTGCGAATCGTTCAAAGGAACGTCTTCGTCGAGCGCCCTGAATTCCCTGCCCTGTGTGCACTAGAGATCTTTAACGGTGCGGGTCATGTGGGGTCGTGACGGTTGGTGCCGGCCGCGCTATGCCGGGGGGATAGGTGTCCCGATGGCGGTGGGCTGACAGCCGAGGAGCGGGATCGACGCGAGCAAGACCGTCTCGCAGCTGCCGACTTGGTCGAGGCAGGGGCCAGTGCCAGGGAGGTGGCCCGGCAGTTCAGGGTTACCCGGATGTCTGCGAACCGCTGGCGCCGGGCTCCGGCCTCAGGCGGCCGCCAGGCGCTGGTCTCCAAGGGTCCCGGCGGCGCCCGCTGCAAGCTCGATGCCGGCCAACTACGCGCCCTGGAGGCAGTACTGGAGGCCGGTCCGGCCGCGTGCGGCTGGAGTGACCAGGCGCCCAAGGGCCGCACCTGGGGTCGCCGAGGCCGCACCCCGGTCGCAAAGGTCAACGCCGCAGGCACCAAACGGGTCTCGATGCCCGCGCTGATCTGCACCAAGGGCGGCCGCAGGCCACGGCTGATCTACCGCATCCACCAGTAGTTCGAGGAGTATTTCGACTCATCGATAGCCTTCGTCTTCATGACGCGCGCTTGGATCTTGCCGATGCTCCTTGTGCTCTGCGGCTCAGTCCTTGCGACCGGGCTGGTCTTCAGCGAGACCACCGGCGTAGCCGCAGCACTCCTGCTGGTGTTTGTGCTGCTCGCAGGTGTGAACTCGCCTCTAGTCTTCCCGAGGTCGATCAGTGCGCTGGAGGCACAACGCCGCAGCGCGGTCGACGGCCGGCCCGTCGTCTACTGGCGGTCGGGCTGCAAGTACTGCCTCCGACTGCGCATCCGGTTGGGCCGCAGCGCCCGCCAGTTGCATTGGGTCGACATCTGGCGTGACCCGGCTGGAGCGGCAGCGGTCAGAGCAGTCAACGACGGCAATGAGACCGTGCCGACCGTATTCGTGGCGGGCCAGCCGCACGTCAACCCCCATCCTGAATGGGTGCGCAAACAGCTCGCCCGTTCCGTGTGATCGGGAGCGGTTCCCTATCGGAGAGGCCTCCGCAGACCCCAAACGATTGTCAGCCGGTTTCATGCCGTCTCAACCTCTGTCTGCCGTACAACGCAGACAGAGGTTAAAGGGCAAGCTTAGAGCCGCACCTGACCGGCGGGGCAGCCCGAGTGGCGTCACCGCGGATCGATCGCTGCCTCGGCTGCCGCCTTGATACGGGCGCCGAAGCCCTCGGCGTCCTTGCGGGCGGCGCCGAGCGCCAGGCCGACGAGGAGCTTGCCCAGCCCGTGGCCTTCCAGAATGTTGAAGATATGGACCCGGGTTCTGCCGCCGGCCAGCGGCTCCAGGTCGTAGCCGCCTTCGCGTGCCGTCACGCTGTTCTTCGACACCTCGGCCCAGCGGATCTTCACCGGGGCTTCGAGGGCGGTGATGCGGAACTCCCTGGCGGTCTTCATCCCGGCGTCCTTCACCGTGCTCCGGAAGACCGTGCCCACGGCGGTCGGGGCGTCGGGGACTCGCTCAATCCTGAGCACCCGGGGGCTGAACTGCGGATCGTTGCGCCCGTCGGCGAGGTAGGCGAACACCTCCTCAACGGGCCGATCGACCTCGACCATCGCTTCGAACTGTCCTGACATGGGCACCCCTGATCGGTCGAGCCGCAACGCGCTCCCGCGCCCCCTCCGGCAGACGTCCGCCGGACCACGAGGCCGAGTCCGGAGCTGCCTCGCGCACGCGAAGGAACACGAGGGCCGCGCCGTACCGCCCGTCCTGTCGCAGCGGCACCGCGACCCTACGGGACCACCGGGCATCTCGCGCGGTGAGCGGCGTAACCACGAGGAAGCCGGCCCCGACTCGATTGGCCCGCTCCTGACGGACAGACCCCCCTGCGATGTCACGCAGCTGCCTCTCGGTGGCGCTGGCCTCCTGAGCCTCGAAAAGGCGCGTACTGCGGCGGGCAGCGTCATCGTGAGGCGGGAACCAGCACCCTCACCCTTCCGGGAGCGGGGGGGGTGGCATTTGCCTCGAACTGCGGGAAGTTCCAAATTCGCTGGTTAAGGGCGTCGGAGCTGTCGATGGTGCGGGGGTTGGCGAGGATGCTGCGGGCGCCCAGCGCACGGGGGCCGAGTTCAGCCCCAGTTCTTCAGCGTGTCCGCGATCTGGCGCACGTTGCGGCGTCCCTCGACGACGTCGGTGACGAGGTTGATCGGTGATCGCCTCCTGGCTGCCGACCTTGACCTGGATACCGCTGGCGTGGAGGTAGGCGTGGGCGACCTGGGCGGCGAACAGCTCACTGGAGTGCTCAAGCGCCGGAACCCGGGCGAGGGAATGCAGGAGCGCTGCAGCCCGGTGGTGCGCGGCCTCGTACACGAGGGTTCCTATGACCGAGTGCCTATGGCGGGCAACACCGGCCGCGAGCGCACCGTAGTCGGTGATGTCAGGGTCGCCAGGCACCAGAGTCTGCGCGATTTCAAGAGGCCATCACTCGTCGATGAACAGAACGAGGGGCATGGGGTCAGGCGGCGTGGCTGCCGTTGGGACCAGCCCCAAAGCGCTCGGCGAACGCCTGCCCGTGCTCATCGGCGAAGGCCTTCGCGCCAAGGTCCACTACGGGCGCCGCCGCCGGAACGCTGCATGCCACGAGTCAAGGAAGGCCGAGCTGTGCAGCCGCTCGCCGAGTGAACGCGCACGATCGACCAATGCTCTCCCCGTGCACGGGGCCGTCCGGCTACCGTAGGGGTGGCGAAGGAAATCCGTATCACGGTCGACGACGAGACGTACGACGCACTTCAGCGTCTCGCCGCCGACGGCCATGTGGAGCCGGGGCAGTACGCCAGCCAGCGCCTGACCGCAGACCTGGCGCATCTCCGGTTCCTGGAGGGCACCAAGTGAGGCAGTGATAGCGGAGAACGCCGCCGTCAGGCCTGCCCGGCGGCAACCGGAGCAGCCATAGAACCGCTCACTCACTGGCCTTCGTGCTCGGCGGTCGGCACGGAGGCCCCCGCTCAGGCAACACCCGGTGACGGGCGCATCACGATGCCCTTCACACGCGTAGCCAACCGCCAGGCGGCTCGTTGAACGCGTCATGAAGGCATGGGACGAGGACCCGCCTATCGTCGTCTTCGCCAGGGTGACGGACGGGTACTGGCTGGACAACGATGGAAGCGATTGCCGCTGGGGCAGCGCCCTTCTTCACCGCTGCCCACCCGACCCAGCGCCGCTGACCGAGACAAGATCCGGCAGCTGCGACGAACACATCGGCTCCAGCCCCAAGAGACCTCCGGAGTTGATGGACCGGGCGCGGATCGTCATAGTCCCGTTCGCCATGATCACGGTGTTGATCGCGCTGGGTCTGGTGACACTGGGCTGACCGTCCGACCAGCCGCCCCGCAGAGTGCCGTGAACTCACCGGCGACACCGATCCGGCGACGGACGGCGCCGGTCACGGGGTTGCGGTGCACGAGGACGTAGCGGCCCCAGTCGGCGTCACCAGCCGTGAGCCAGCCCCCGGCCCACGGGCCCGAGGTCGACAGCTTTCGGCCACCGAGCGGGCCGCCCGCGAGTCGGACAATCACAGCGGTATCTCAGTCCGGCGGGACTCTCCCGTCTTCACTCCCTAGCGGGACTCAGCAGCAGAAGGACAGCGGCGGAGCGCTCGGTGGAAGGGATCGGGTGTGACGTGCGCTTCCGGAGCCGATGCTGAGCACTCCCGTGGCCGGTTCCGATCTGCGGCCGGGCTGGGCGGGGGAGCCGAAGTGGGATGGGTTTAGGGCCCTGGTCTCCGTCGACGCGGGCCGGGTGGTGCTGCGCTCGAGGCGTGGCACCGAGATGGCGCCGGCGTTTCCGGAGGTGGTGGCCGGGGCCGGGCAGCTGCCGGACGCGACCGCGATGGATGCGAGCTGGTCGTATGGGATTCCGCGGGTCGGCTCGCCTTCGAGCGGCTGCAGATCCGGTTGCAGATCCGGTTGCAGATCCGGTTGCACCAGCGTGGCGCCGGCGCGGCCCGGGCCGCGGGCGAGTGGCCGGTCCACTTCGTCGCGTGCCCGTCGACCACCGACCCCGAGATGGTCACGAAGTGGCTGTCGTGGGCGTCGGTCGGCATGGAGGGAGTGGTCTATAAGCGGCTGGACGGCGCCTCCGAGCCGTCGGCGATGGCCGGCACCGATGAGTCCTTCGCGGCACAGCGCCGCGCCGACGCCTGGAGCGAGGGGCTGGTTGCAGTACAAGGTGCGTGAGACGACCGAGGCGGTCGTCGGTGCGGTCACCGGGCCTGTGGCCGCTCCGCGCAGTCTGCTGCTCGGCGGGTACGACGACGGGCACCTTCAGCACTGCCCACCACCAACCTCGCCCGGACGGCCAGCAGCAGGGTCGCCGATCTGTTCGCGTCGGCCCGGAGCGGCCATCCCTGGACGGGCTGGTTGTTCTCCGCCGGATGGGGCACCAGGGAGACGCTGGACGTCACGCTGGTGGAACCTGAGCTGATGGTGGAAGTCGGCGTTGATGTCGCCCGCGACGCCTCCGGCCGGTGGCGCCACCCCGCACGCTGGCACCGCGCCCCCCGACCTCTCCCCCGCGGACGTCCCCCGCTGCGCCGTGCCGCCGTCAGCGCCGCCCTGACGGCGGCAC
>NZ_JBEZKJ010000045.1:0-68026 GCF_040651675.1 Streptomyces sp. NPDC048415
CCCGACATACGCATGCGCTCGCGCGCCCCCGTCGGCCAAGCTGGTTGAGAAGCCCAGGGGGCCGGGAGTCACCTCGGCGCCCGCAGCCGGAGGTTCGTACACGCAGTCCTCCGACGCGACCTTGGAGCTGACGCTCCGCGCGGGGCGCGTCCCCGCGCTGACGGTGGACCGGCGCGTACTGCTCGGCCGCGACAGCGCGCTGTCCCTGCGGTTGGCCACCGACCGGCCGCCGACGGCGGGAGCCGCCCTTCCGGTGATCGCAACGCGCGCGCTGCGCGGCCAGTTCGGCGCCATCACCGTACTGGCGGACGGCTACCGGGCGGTGCCCGTGTACACGGCCGAGGGGCTGTCCGTACGGCTGTTCAGACGGTAGCCCCGTGGGGTGAAGGACCGGCGCCGCCGACCCTTCACCCGTGCCGTGCCGTGCCGGGTCAGGTCGGGTCGGGTCGGGTCGGGTCGGTGTCAGCGTCGACGCTTGTCGAGTACGGGACCGACACCGACGACGTCACCGGCCTCGCGGACGCCCTCGCGGACGTGCTGGAACCGCAGGGCGGCTGGTACGCCGACTTCACCGTCGATGACGAACGCGTCCTCGTCTTGGAGCGGCAAGGTCTTCCGCTGTCGGCGCGGCGACGAGGCGAGCCGCGCCGAAGCGATCGCGTACGGCCGGTCGGTCGGCACTCCCGAGCATCAGCTCGACTGGCAGGAGTGACACCGGCGCCGGATCACCTCTTGCGCCACTCCTCGGCCAGCAGCTCGTAGGAGCGCACCCGGTCCGCGTGGCCGTGCGTGATGGTCGTGATCAGCAACTCGTCGGCGCCGGTGGCCTCCTGGAGCTGTTCCAGCTGGTCGGCGACCCGGCCCGGGGAGCCGACGAACTGGGTGTCGAGCCGGTCCTGGACCAGCGCCCGGTCCGCGTCGGTCCAGACATGGGCGCGCGCCTCGTCCGGTGTGGGGAACTCGATCGCGCCCTCGGCCGTGCGGATGCTGCGGACCCACACGCCGTAACCGGTGGCGAGTTCGCGGGCGGTGTTGTCGTCCTCGGCGACGACGACATCGGCGGAGACACTGACATACGGCTTGTCGAGCACGTCGGAGGGCTGGAACGCGGCACGGTAGCCGTCCGCCGCCTCGAGCACCGTCCCCGGGCTGACGTGGTAGTTCGCCGCGAACCGCAGGCCGTTGCGGCCCGCGACCTCGGCGCTCTGGCCGCCGCTGCTGCCCAGGATCCACACCTCCACGTCGGCGCCCTCGCCCGGCACGGCGCGCGCCTCGACGCCCTCCGGGGAGCGGTACGTACCCGCCAGCAACGCCAGGATGTCGTCGATCTGCTCGCCGTAGTCCTGTGACTCGGCGTTCGGCAGCAGGAGCAGCCTGCGCTGGAGGGCGATGCGCGGTGAGCCGAGCAGGTGCTCGAAGGAGAAGCGCGGTGGGATGAGGAGACCATTGGGAGCACGACCGTCGACGACGGGCGTCGCGGTCGGGAGCGCGGCGGCCGGGCCGCCGGGCGGGCGGCCACCGGAGCGGCCGAGTCCCAGGTCGAGGCGCCCGGGGTGCAGCGCGTCGATCAGGCCGAACTCCTCGACCGTGGACAGGGCGGTGCGGTGACCGAGCTGTACGGCCCCGGAGCCGAGCCGGATCGTCGAGGTCGCGGAGGCGGTCAGGGCGAGGACGACCGCGGGTGAGGTGCCCGCCACGCCGGGGTTGAGGTGGTGTTCGGCGAACCAGTAGCGGGCGTACCCGAAGCGCTCGGCCTGCTGGGCCAGGTCGATGGAGTTGCGCAGCGCGTCGGCCGCCGTCGAGCCGGAGGAGACCGGGACCAGGTCGAGGACGCCGAGGGGGATGTCGGACATGTGCGGAGGGCTCCTCAGTGGTCGGCGGACACGGGCTCGGGTACGGGCGACGGGAGCACCGGTCCCCACGCGAACGGCGGGTCCGGAATCTCGCGCCGCAGCACCGGAGCGACGTCGGACTGGAAGAGTTCCAGGGATACACGGTGCTGACGCTCCGTCAATCCACCGGCGTCTGCGTGCAGATGCAGCACACTGTGCCCGAACTGCTCGTGGTAACGGTGCACCTTGTCGATGATCTGCTGCGGTGTGCCGATCAGTGCCGAACTGCGCTCGACGAAGTCCTCGACGGTCGTGAAGACCGGCTCCAGGCCGAGCCGCTTCTGGAAGGCGAGGTTGCCCTCGAAGATCGGCCGGTACGTGGCCAGGGCCTCTTGCGACGTCCGGGCCACGTACAGGCCCGCCGTGCCCGCGCCGACCGCGATGTCGGCCGGGTCGTGGCCGTAGTACTCCCAGCGGTCCCGGTAGTAGCGGATCAACTCGGCATATGGCTCTATGGGGTTGGTGACGTTCGCCGAGAAGAGCGGGTCGCCGTAGCGGGCGGCGAGGTCCACCGACTCCTTGCTCGTCGCACTGCCGTGCCAGACCCGGACCGGCTGCTGCAGGGGCCTGGGCCACACCTCCGCGTCCACCAGCTCGGGGCGGAAGCGCGTCGCCGCGGTCACCTTGTCCTGTCGCCACAGCTGCCGGAACACCTCGTAGCTCTCGGCGTTGCGGTCCCACTGGTCTTCGGGCGTGACGTGGAACAGCTCGCGCTGCGCGGCGCCGTTGCCCTTGCCGATGATGAGGTCAAGGCGGCCACCGGACAGCTGGTCCAGGGTCGCGTAGTCCTCGTACGCGCGCACCGGGTCGAGGAGGCTGAGCGTGGTGACGGCGGTGAACAGCCGGATCCGGGAGGTGAGCGCGGCGATGTGGCTGAGCACGACGGGCGGCGAGGAGGAGATGAACGGCCGCTCGTGCCGCTCCCCCACGCCGAAGCCGTCGAAGCCCAACTCCTCGGCCAGCAGCGCGCTGTCGAGCACCTCGCGGAAGCGCTCGTTGGTGGGCTTGTGCACCCCCGTCACGGGGTGCGGGGCGTGCACGATCAGGGTGATCGCGAGGAACTTCATGATGCGACCCGCTCGCCCGCGGCCTCGGCGTCGATGGGGGTCCCCCCGCTCGAGCGAAGCCGAGAGTGGGGGAGGGCGAGGCCGAGGTGGTCGCGCAGGGTGGTGCCCTCGTACTCCGTGCGGAACACGCCGCGCTCCTGAAGCAGCGGGACCACGGTGTCGGCGAAGCCGTCGAGACCGCCCGGAGTGATGTGCGGGACGAGGATGAACCCGTCGCTCGCGTCCGCCTGGACGAAGTCGTTGATGGTCTCGGCGACGGTGGTCGGGGAGCCGACGAAGGCCTGCCGGTTGCCGGTCTCGATGACCAGGTCGCGGATGGACCACTTGTTCGCCGCGGCGAGCTCTCGCCACTCCCGCGCGGTGGCCAGCGGGTCGCGGTACATCCGCACCTGGGCACGGCCGCGGGCGATGGTGTGCTCGCCGAGGTCCGGGTCGATCTCCGGGAGCGGGCCGTCCGGGTCGTAGGAGGACAGGTCACGGTTCCAGACGAACTCCAGGTGCTTGATCGCGGTCGCTCCGCTGACCTGCTGGCGGCGCACCTCACGGGACAGCTCCTCCGCCTCCGCGTCCGTGTCGCCGAGGACGAAGGTCGCGGCGGGCAGGATCAGCAGCTGGTCGCGGCCGCGGCCGTACTTGGCCAGGCGGCCCTTGACGTCCGTGTAGAAGGCCTGGCCTTCCTTGAGCGTGCTGTAGCGGCTGAAGATCGCGTCCGCGCTGGATGCGGCGAACTCGCGTCCCTCGTCGGAGTCGCCGGCCTGGAAGATGACCGGTCGGCCCTGGGGACTGCGCGGGACGTTGAACTGCCCCTCGATGTCGAAGTGCTGGCCCTGGTGCACGAAGGCCCCGGCCGTCGCGTCACGCAGGAAGGTGCCGCTCTCCTGGTCGGCGACGATCTCGTCCCCGTGCCAGGAGTCGAACAGCTCGTTGGCGGTGGACAGGAACTCCTTGGCCCGGGAGTAGCGCTCCTCCTGCGGGAGGAAGCCGCCGCGGCGGAAGTTCTCGCCGGTGAAGGCGTCCCAGGAGGTGACGACGTTCCAGGCGGCGCGCCCCGCGGAGAGATGGTCGAGGCTGGCGAACTGGCGAGCCACCTCGTAGGGCTCGTTGAAGGTGGAGTTGATGGTGCCGGTCAGACCGAGGTGTTCGGTGACGGCGGCGAGTGCGGTGAGGATCGTGAAGGTGTCGGGGCGACCGACCACGTCCAAGTCGTAGATCTTACCGCCCTGTTCGCGCAGGCGAAGCCCCTCGGCGAGGAAGAGGAAGTCGAACTTGGCGCGTTCGGCGGTCCGCGCGAAGTGTGCGAAGGAGCTGAACTCGATGTGACTGCCGGCCTCGGGGTCGCTCCACACGGTGGTGTTGTTGACGCCGGGGAAATGGGCGGCCAGATGGATCTGCTTGAGCGGCTTGCTCATGGTCGTGGGTCCTTCCGGCTCAGACAGTGGTGGTGGCGTAGCGGTTCACGGGGCGGGCGAGCCCCAGCAGCCCGCGCAGGGTGTCGGCCTCGTACTCCCGGCGGAAGGCGCCGCGGCGCTGGAGTTCGGGCACCAGGCCCCGGGTGATCGCCGGGAGGTCGTGGCCGGCGACGGCGGGACGCAGCCGGAAGCCGGACAGCCCTTCACCCGCCAACTCCTGGAGAAGGTCGGCCAGTTGGACGGGAGTGCCGGTGAAGATCCGCGCGTCGCTGGTGTACGGGTCACCGGCGAGGGAGTCGAGACGCTCCCGGCGGGCGGCGGCGGCGCCCGGATCGTCGTCCAGGAAGACGACCAGATCGCCGAAGAGGTGCAGCGGCTCCTCGGCACGCCCGGCCGCGTCCTGTTCGGCGCGGACGGCGCCGACGATGGCCCGTGCCTGCTCGGCGTCGTGCGGAGTGACGTATCCGATGTCGGCGGAGCGTCCCACCAGCCGGAACGGCGCGCCCGTGCCGGTCTCGTGGGCGAGGGCGCTGACCAGCGGCTGGCCCTGCGGCGGGCGGGGTGTGATGGAGGGGCCCTTGACGCTGAAGTGCTTGCCCTCGAAGTCGATGTAGTGCAGCTTGTCGCGGTCGATGAACCGGCCGGTGGCGACGTCCCGGATCTCGGCGTCGTCCTCCCAGCTGTCCCACAGCCGGCGCACGACCTCGATGGAGTCGGCGGCCTCGTCGAAGAGGTCGCGGGTCACATCCCGGACGTCCGGACTCTCCAGGTCCTCGATACGGAACGCGGGAAACTCGCGGCGGCCGAAGTGAGCGGCCTCGTTCCGGCGTGCCGACACCTGGACCCGCAGGCCCGCACGGCCGGCGCTCACATAGTCGAGGGTGGCGATCGCCTTCGATATGTGGAAGGGCTCCGTGTGGGTGGCCACCACGGTCGGTATCAGTCCTATGTGGCGGGTCAGCGGTGCGACGCGGGCGGCGATCAGGACGGCGTCGAGCTGTCCGCGCACCTGGTCCGTCCGCCCGTCCGGCTCGAGGAAGCGCGACGACTGGAGCCCGAGGGCGTCCTCGATGGTCACGAAGTCGAGGAGGCCGCGTTCGGCTTCCGTGATCAGGTCGGTCCAGTAGGAGGCGGTAAGCAGATCGCGGGGCCGAGCCACCGGCTCGCGCCATGCGGCCGGGTGCCAGCCCGCGCCGTCGAGGGCGACGGCGAGATGCAGGGAAGAGGGCAGGGAAGAGGGTGCTGAGGACACGAGGGGGTGCCTTCCTGATCGACCGTATGAGGAGCCGGCCCGTGAAGGAAAGGAGGGTACGGCTGCGAGGGCAACAGGTCAGGAGCAACAGAGCGCGCCGGCCACGCGCTGCAGGTCGATGTGCGGCCGGGAGTACAGGTGCACGCGGCGGCGAGGGGCGAGCTTCGCGACACGGAGGCGGGAAACCTGTCGCACGTGCGTCACCTCCGCCCTTCCGGCTCGGTGGACCAGAGGTCTCACCGGCCTCGTGCTCGCGAATCCCCGTACGGGCTTCGCATCGTCCTTGACGTTCACAACGGTACGGCTATGCCGTTTCTTCCTGGTGACCGCCCGGAGTCCGGACCAGCAGGAAATTCGAGCGGCGGCGCAGGGTGAAGCCGATCGACTCGTAGAGGCGGATCGCGCCGGTGTTGGCCGCGGAGGCGTGCAGGAAAGGCGTGTCTTGGCGGCCTCTGATGCCTGCCGCGACCGCGCGCACAAGTCGGGTGGCCAGGCCCCGGCCGCGGTGGTCCGGGTGGGTGCAGACGGCGCTGATCTCGGTCCAGCCGGGCGGCCGGAGCCGTTCACCGGCCATGGCGATCAGTTGTCCGCGGTGCCGGATGCCGAGGTAGGTGCCGAGCTCGATCGTGCGGGGCAGGAAGGGGCCGGGCTGGGTCAGGGCGATCAGCTCGAGGATCTCGGGGACGTCTTCGGGGCCGAGCCGCACCGCTTCCGGGTCGGGTTCGGCGCGCAGCGCGGTGTCGACGAGTTGTACGCCCTGGCCGCGTTCCACGGTTTCCCAGCCGTCGGGAGCGTTCTGCACCCCCGTCACGGGGGTGACGGTTCCCGGTCCGACGAGTGCGGCCAGGTCGTCCCAGGCGCGGGGGTCGGCCGGGTCGGCGAGGGCCGTGAACGGGGAGACGTCCAGGGGATAGCGGGCGGCGCTGCCGACGCGCTCGGCGAGCGGGGCGTGCGGACCGGTCAGCGCGGCCCAGGCGGCGTTGTCCAGGATGTGCGGTGCCGCCGGACTCTGCGGCGCGACGGCCCGCGGCAGTGGTGGGTGAGGCGGCCCGGGTGGTGAAGCCGGATGGACGCTGGTGGACATGGCGGTGTCGGATCTCCGTAACTCGTGGGTGGCCGAGGGCCCATGACCCCGCCCCCGGCGAGAGCCGTGGTGGCCTGTCGCGGCGGCGGAGTCCCCCGTATGGGCAGCCTGCCCGGGGCAGCTGATCAGGAGTTGTCGAGCGGCAGCCCGGGCGGGTTGATCCGGGAGGTGCTGACGGCCTCGTTGGAGAGGTTCCAGGCGGCGAGCCACTTGGCGTACTGGCCGTTCTCGATCAGGTAGTTGATCGCGTCGGCGACCGGCTTGGCCAACCCGCTGTCCTTCTTCGAGGTCGCCGCGATCAGACCCTGGAGGGTTTCGCCGGCGCCGGAGAACTTGCCCGCGTTACGGGTCGGGTTGGGGGTCTTCGCGACTTGGGTGATGTGGTAGGCGATGCCGGGGTTGGGCCCGAAGTAGGCGTCGATCTTCCCGCTGGACAGCGCCAGATGGACGCTGTTGTTGTCCTGGAAGTACTTGACGGTGAACTTCTTGCCTTCCTTCGCCAGCTTCGCCTTCCACTCCAGCAGGATCTTCTCCTGGTTGGTGCCCGCGCTCACCGAGACGGTCTTGCCGACCAGGTTCTTGTAGTCGCCGTCGAAGTTCCAGGTGCTCTTCTTCGGCACCTCGAAGGCGAGGTTGTCCTGCCGGTAGGAGGCGAACTCGTACTTCTTCTTGCGCTCCTCGGTGTCGGTGACGTTGGAGAAGGCGACATCGACCTTGCCGCTGTCGATGCCGACGAACAGGTTCTCCCAGGTCGAGTTCTTCACCTCGGGCTTGAGTCCGAGGACGGCGGCCACCAGCCGGCCGAGGTCGGGTTCGGCGCCGGTGAGGGTCTTCTGGTCCTGGCCCACGTACGCCAGTGGCGGGAATCCCGCGGGCAGGGCGCCGACGCCGACGACCAGCTTGCCGCTCTTGGTCACCGTCTTGGGCAGCTCGGCGCTGATGGACTTCACCTCGGAGACCTTGAGGCCGGTCTGCTGCGCGGCTCCGTTGGACAGCGCGCCCACGGTGACCGTTCCGGACGCCGCGCTGTCGGACTTGGTGGCCGCGTCGCTGTCGCCGCCGCACGCGGCGAGCCCGGTGGCGAGGGCGGCCACGGCGGCGGACGCGGTGAGGCCGCGAAGGAGTCTGCTGGGCTGACGGAGGGTGCGCATGGTTGTCCTTGTTCGGTGAGCGGTGAGGGTGTGGGGGACGCGATCCCGGGCGGGTCGCGGGCTGAGGGGGTAACCGGCCGGATCGGAGCACGGGGTGAGCGGCGGGATCAGAGCACCTTGCTCAGGAAGTCCCTGGTCCGTTCGTGTTCCGGGTGCTCCAACACCCGGGCGGGCGCCCCCTGTTCGACGATCCGGCCGCCGTCCATGAAGACGATCCGGTCCGCGACCTCGCGGGCGAAGCCGATCTCATGGGTGACGATGACGAGGGTTGCGCCGCTGGTGGCCAGGTCCTTGATGACGGCCAGCACCTCGCCGACCAGTTCGGGGTCGAGCGCGGAGGTGGGTTCGTCGAAGAGGATGACTCCGGGCCGAAGGGCGAGGGCACGTGCGATGGCCACCCGCTGCTGCTGGCCGCCCGACAACTGCCGTGGATAGGCGGCGGTCCTGTCGCCCAGGCCGACCCGGGCGAGCAGTTCGCGCGCCAGCTCCTGGGCCTCGGGCTTTTTCAGCCGGCCGGTCGCCACCGGGGCAGCGGCCACGTTGTCCAGCACGGTCAGGTGCGGGAAGAGGTTGAAGTTCTGGAAGACGAAGCCGATCCGGCTGCGCTGGGCCAGGATCGCCCGCTCGCTCAGCTCCTTGAGCCGCTCGCCGTGCCGGCGTACGCCGATCAGCTCGCCGTTCAGGCTGACATGACCGATCTCGGGCTTCTCCAGGTGGTTGATCACCCGCAAAAGCGTGGACTTGCCGGAACCGGACGGCCCGATGATCACTGTGACCTCTCCGGGCTGCACCTCCAACTCCACGCCGTCCAGCACCCGTTGGGTGCCGTACCACTTGTGTACCTCATGGACCTCGACCGCGGCCGGACGGATCCCGAGCGTCTCGGTGGTCATATCGCCGTCTCCCTTCGGACACGGGCCCGCAGGTCACGCAGCCCGGTGCGTACTTGTTGCCAGGGGGTCGGCGGCAGGGTGCGCAGCGCGCCCCGCGAGAAGTACCGCTCGACGTAGAACTGGGCGACGGACACGACGCTGGTGAGGATCAGGTACCAGACGGTGGCGACCAGCAGCAGCGGCACGATGTCGCCGGGGTAGGTACTGCCCATGCTCTGCACCGAGCCGAACAGGTCGAGCAGTGACACGTAGAAGACCAGCGAGGTGCCCTTGATCAGACCGATCAGCTGGTTGACGTAGTTCGGAGTGATGGACCGCAGGGCCTGCGGGAAGACGATCTTCGTGAACTGGTAACCCTTGGGCAGACCGAGCGCGGAGGCGGCCTCGTGCTGGCCCTGGTCGACGGAGAGGATGCCGCCGCGCACCACCTCGGAGGCGTACGCCGCCTCGTTCAGGCTCAGGCCGACGACCGCGACGACCATGTCGGTGGCGAGGCGGGACTCGTCGAAGCTGAAGAAGGCGGGGCCGAACGGCACTCCGAGGCTCAGCGTCTTGTAGAGCGCGCTGAAGTTGTAGAGGAACAGCAGGACCACGATCAGCGGCACCGAGCGGAACAGCCAGGTGTAGACCCAGCTGACGGCACGCAGCACCGGGCTGCGGGAGAGTCTGCCCAGCGCGAGCAGGATGCCGCCGAGCAGTCCCAACACGGCGCTGTACAAGGCCACTTCGAGGGTGATGAGCAGTCCGTCGAGGATCGTCGGCCGAAGGAACCAGTACCCGAAGCGATCCCACTGGTAGAACGGGTTGGACACGAGTCCGTGCCCGACCTGCGCGACCAGCACCAGCACGACGGCCGTGATGATCCAGCGACCGGGGCGCCGCAGCGGAAGAACGCGCTGCGCCGCCAACGGACGTGGTTCGGCGGGGGATTCGGAGCCAGGGCTCGCCTCCGCAGGGGGCGCTGATCCGGAGGACACAGCGATGCCGGGATGTTGACTCATGAAGGGGCTCCAGCGAATTCGGACACCCCGGACCGGGCAGGCGGCGGGACGGCACCGCTGAGCGCAAACGGCTCGGCGGGACGAGGCGCACGGCGGCGCACGGCGCGGGGGCTGGCGGGGAGGGTGAGCGAACACCGCGAAGCGGTGCACGTCAGGGATTCAGAGAACCGTCAGCCTTGACAGTGGGCGCGGCACGAGGCGGTACACAGCGCGCTGTTGACGCGGAGCAGGTCGACGCTGCGGTTCGCGCACAGCAGTACGCAGCGGGGCCGCCGTGCGGCCGTCCCCTGTGCTGCGTACATCGCCGTCACCGTCACTTTTCCGGCCGCTGGGGCCTCGCGCTTACCGAACATCATCCGGTCCGGTCGTCACCTGGGGCACCCCACCGCGATGCGAGGGTTGCCGGCCAGCGAGCCAGGGCTTGTCGCTGACACTCATGACCGATCTGCGGCGTAAGTTAGGCAGGTACCCAAAAGAATGTCAACGCTCAACGGCCCGGATGACCACCTGGTGAGACTGCGTCTCGCCGTCTTGACGGCCTCACCGGGCGCACCGACACTGGCGGGGACGGTCACGATTGTCAGCGCCGCTCGGGCGGGGTTCCCCTGCTCGTGCGGTCATCGGCCCCGGCCCGCTGGCAGGCAACCCTTCCACCGCGACGGGGTGCCCCGGGTGACGACCGGGTTCCGCCGGTGCGGCGGGACAAGCGTGGTCTCGCGTCTCGCGAGCCCCGAGTGTGAGACCGGTGGGAAGTTTGCCCAGGAACGGCTTGACGAGGCGCCTGCACATCGATCTGTCGCGTGTCTCCAGCGCCTACTAGTCCGCTCGACCCGGACCGGTACGAAGCGCAGTCACTCCGTTCCGCCGCGGTGCCCACAAGGCGGCCGTGGCCTTCGCATCCCCTGGAGAGTCATGCCCGAGACAATGTCGCACGCCTCGAACGCCGGCAGTTCCAGCACATGTACCCCAACTCCGTGCGCTTCCGGCTCACTTGACGCGATCCCCCGTCCGCGGGTCGCCGCGCCGTCCCTCCGCCCGCACCGTTTCCGCAGCCGTATCGGTATCGGTCTCGCCGGTGGCTTCTATCCGGCACCGCACCGCTATCAGCTGTACCTGTCCGCGGGCTGTCCGCTCTCGCTGCGCGTCTCGATCACTCTCGATCTGCTGGGCCTGAGGGACTCGGTCGCCACGAGCACCCTGGTGTGTCCCGCCGACACACCCGACACGCTCGCCTCCCTGCGCAGGGCCTACGAGGCCACGTGGCACCACTACGACGGTCCGCTGACGGCGCCCGCGCTGTGCGACCGGTGGAGCGGACGCGTCGTCAGCAATCACACGCCCGACATCCTGCGCGACCTCGCGGGTCTGCTGTCCGGCCGCGACGAGTCCTGCGTCCATTCGCTGCGTGCACCGGCCCTCGCCGCGGACATCGACGCCCTGCGTGACCTCCTCGAGCAGGACCTCGCCCCGACCGCTCGACCCGAGGACCGGTCGGCGGCGCTGGACCTGCTCGAGCGTCAACTTGCCTCAGCTCCCTATGTGTTGGGCAATGAACTGACCGCCGCGGACGTAGATCTGTGGGTGGCGCTCCTCCACCTCGACCCGGCCGACGCGCTGGCCCCGTACGCGAACCTCAGCCAGTACGTACGACGCCTCGACGCCCACCCGGCCTTCGCCCCGCATCGTGGATGAGCCGGCCGGGCATCCCTGACTGATGGAGCCGAGGGACGCCGGCCCGGCACAGGGGCCATGACCCTGTGCCGGTCGCCCGGCTTCGAACCCGGCGTCCGCTTCGAGTCCACCGATCTGCTGCCGCACACCCGGCTCATCGAACAGGGCCATGCCACCGCCCCCGCTTCCGGGGACTTCGGTTTGAATAAGAAGTCCGATGTCCTGAAGTGATGTCACACTCCAGTCCGCCGGCGCCCTCCTGGACACAGACATCACAGGAGGCCTCGTATGGACCGAGAGAAGGTTCGTTTCGCCAGCGGTGGCACGGAGTGTGCCGCCTGGCACTATCCGGGGACCAACGGCGTGTGCGTGATCATGGCCGGGGGCTTCACGGTGGCCAAGGAGCCGGGTACGGATCTGTTCGCGAGACGGTTCCATGATGCCGGGTTCGGCGTCCTCGCCTTCGACTACCGCGGTCTCGGGGAGAGCGGCGGGCTGCCGCGCCAAGTCCTCACTGTCAGGGGGCAATTGGATGACTGGCAGGCCGCGATCGCGTTCGCGGCGACCCTCCGGGGAGGCCGGTCCTGAGGCAGTCGGACATCCGCCGCGACGCCGTTCGCATGCTGCGCGCGGCAGGCGCCGACACCGATCTCCTGCTGGCCACGGCCGAGCGTCTGCCCGGCTTCACGCGCCCCACCCTCGTGGTCTGGGCCCGCGAGGACCGCGTCATGCCACCCGAGCACGGCCGACGCCTCGCCGAACTCCTCCCCCACGGACGACTGGTCGAGATCGCGGACAGCTACACGCTCATTCCCCTGGACCAGCCGAAGGAACTGGCCCGAGTCGTCCGCGAGTTCACATAGAGCGTCGGAGCGCACAGAGTGCACAGGGTGCACAGAACGTCAGAGCGCGGTGCGTGATTCGAGGTCGGCGCGGGTGTCGTCGCCGTAGACGCCCGTCTCGTCGCCCCGGATGCCGTACCAGAGTTGGAAGCGGGCCACGGCCTCGGACAGGGTGGCGTCGTAAGTGCCGCTGGTGCTGCCGTTGTCGTACACGTTCGGGATGCGCAGGAGCCGTTCCTGCAGTTCCGTCACCGCGGGGCCGCTGTCTCCCTCCCGGAGGGTGCCCGCGCGGTCCGGATCGGCGGCCCGGGAAGGGGCTTGCGCGGCGGGGGTTGTGGTCGGGCGAGCACCGCTCTGCGGTACGTCGCCCTTGTCGCCGCCGGGGAGCAGGAGCGCGAGTGCGAAGCCGACCAGTGCCGCCGCCGTCACCGCGACGACCACCGCGGCGCGCCGCAGACCGGCGCCACGACCGAATCCAGGCCCATGCCCCGGCCCCGGCCCCGAGCCGGGTCCGTGCCCGGGTATGGGCGGAAGCTCCTGGGTCTCGTCCTCCTCCGGCGGCGGCAGAAGCCGTGTCGTGGTCGCCGGGACCGCGACCGACTCATACCCGTCGTCGGGGTCGGCGGCTCCCCTCTCGTTCTCGCGTACCTGGCTCAGCAGTTCCGCCAGCGTCTCCGAGCGGCGGCGGCGCTGGACATGAGTGGGTTCGAGGGCCGGGCGCCTCTCGGGCTGCCCAGGGCCGTGCGGTATTGACACACCGCTCTCCTTCCGTGCGCGCGGTCTCCCGCCATCCCCGTGGAGTGATACGAGGGCGGGGGCCCGCGAGTTCAGTGATGCACGGCACTCCAGCAAACGATCGATATGCTCAATTCGGTAAGAGTAGTTGAGCGTTTGAGCGTCACCGTGCTAGAAACCGCCGTCATGACGACTCGTTGGTCACGCCGTGGCCTCCTGGCAGCGAGCAGCGGCGCCGCGCTCGCGCTCGGGGCGCACACCACCGCCGATGCCACTTCCCTCCCCTCCACCGAGATCACCGAGATCACCGAGGCCTCCGAGAGCTCCGAGGCCGCGGACGAGTTCGCGACCCTGCGGGCCACGTGGCGCACCCTGATCCTGGGCGAGGGATTCAGCCCCACCGCCGACCCCTTCAAGACCCGGCTCAGCGAACTGGGCACGACCGCCGCCCAGTTGCGGTCCGTGATGGCACCGGTGTCCGGCTCACTCTGGCCGGACCTGGTGTACGCCGACCCCGAGCCCGACACCGACCAGGAGTCGTACGGCTACTCGGCCAACATGAGCTCCAGCTTCAGCAGGCTCAGCACACTCGCCCAGGCCTACTCCCAGCAGGGCACCGGACTCACCGGCGACAGCGGACTGCGCGACGACATCCTCACCGGCCTCGATCACCTCTACTCCGAGGTCTACAACGAGAACCAGACCCGCTACGGCAACTGGTACAGCTGGCAGATCGGCGCGCCGCAGGCGCTGCTCGACGTGTGCGTGCTGATGTACGACCAGCTGGCCGCCACGCACATCACCAACTACCTCAACGCCGTCGACCATTTCGTACCCGACTCGGCGGTGTCCGCCTACAGCGGGACGAGCACGGGCGCCAACAGAGTCGACCTGTGCCGGGTGCTGGCGCTGCGCGGCGTCGTCGGGGCGAGCTCCGCGAAGCTCGCCCTGGCCCGCGACGCGCTCTCGCCGGTCTTCCCGTATGTCAGCAGCGGGGACGGGCTGTACACCGACGGCTCGTTCATCCAGCACACCACCGTCCCCTACACCGGTTCCTACGGTTCGGTGATGCTGGGCGGGCTCGGGATGCTCTTCGCGCTGCTCGCCGGGTCCAGCTGGGAAGTCACCGACGCCAACCGCCAGATCGTCTTCGACGCGGTGGAGAACGCCTGGGCGCCCTTCCTCCACAACGGTCTCGTCATGGACGGCGTGTCCGGGCGGGCGATCAGCCGGGGCCTGTCCGCGTCCGACGCCAAGCAGATCCAGCAGGACGACCATCTGCGCGGTCATCCGATCCTCGCCTCGATCGTGCTGCTCGGACAGGGGGCGAGCAGCACCGAGAACGCCCGGTGGCGCGGGCTGGTGAAGGGCTGGATACAGCGCGACTACTACAGCCCGCCCATGAGCGATCCCGCGCTGGGCCTGACAAGTCTGGCCCGGCTCCAGGGAGTTGTCGACGACACCAGCGTCTCCGCGATCGCCGAACCGACCGGGCACCGGCTGTTCACCAACATGTCCCGGGCCACGCATCGCCGCCCCGGCTGGGCCGCGTCCCTCAGCATGGCCGACCGGCGGATCACGTACTACGAGACGGGCAACGGCGAGAACCTGCACGGCTGGCACACCGGTTCCGGGATGCTCTACTGGTGGGGCGACACCTTCTGCAACGGCCAGTACAGCGACGCCTTCTGGCCCACCGTCGACCCGTACCGGCTGCCCGGCATCACCGCATCCCGCAAGGTGCTCGCGGACGCGGCGGGCGGCGACTGGGGCGCGTCCCTGCCGGACGTGAACTGGGTGGGCGGCGCGACGGACGGGCAGCGCGCCACGATCGGCCAGTACCTCAAGGGTTTGCAGAGCACGCTGCTGGCGAAGAAGGCGTGGTTCTGCCTGGACGACGCGATCGTGTGTCTCGGCGCGGGAATCAAGTGCACGGACGGTTCGGCCGTGGAGTCGACGGTGGAGAACCGCAACCTCGGGCCCACGGGCACCACGACCTTCACGGTGGACGGCACGGCGAAGCCCACCAGCTACCCCTGGTACGAGACGCTCACCGCCGCCAAGTGGGCGCACATCGGCGGCCACGGCGGCTACGTCTTCCCGGGTGGGGCGACCGTCAAGGCGCTGCGCGAGGCCCGTGACGGCAAGTGGAGCGACATCAACAAGGGCGGCGCCACGACCGTCCTGAACCGCAAGTACCTCACGATGTACGTCGATCACGGCACCGACCCGACGAACGCCTCGTACGCCTATCTGCTCATGCCCGGCGCGACGGCCGCCCAGACGCAGGCCCGTGCCGCCGCCACGAGCTGGCTGTCCGTCCTCGCCAACACGGACAGCCAGCAGGGCGTCAGCGTCCCGTCACTCGGCTTCACCGGGGTCACCTTCTGGTTCGGCGGCACCGTCGGCGATCTCACCGCGAGCAATCCGTGCTCCGTGATGATCAGCGAGAAGAGCGACGGCACCGCGGTCATCTGTGTCAGCGACCCGATGCGCATGCAGACCAGCCTCACCCTCACCTGGAACAAGGCGGTCTCCTGGGTGACTTCCAAGCCGTCCACCGTCACCTCCGCGACCACCGGCTCGTCCCTCACCCTCACGTTCGGCGACCTCAGCACCACCGCGGGCGTCACCCAGAAGATCACCGTCAAGCTCGGCTGAACAGGAAGGACGCATGAACGGCCGCCCGTCGAGTGTCCAGTGACGGTCGGCGGCACAGCCCAGCGACGCGAACACCTGTGCGGCGACGTCGACATGGCGGACCACCGAGGGCGCCACGCGGATGCCCGGGCCGGCAGCGATCAGCCAGGCGGTGCGCTCCCGCACGGAGCGGCCTCCGTGGCCGCCGGCGTCGACGTGGCCGTGGTCGGTGGCGACGAGGAACGTCCACTGTTCGTCGTCGTACGAGAGCCGGGAGCGTACGGCGTCCAGCAGGCGGCCCACGCGTGCGTCGGCCCGCAGCACCGCGGCGTCGTACGCGTCCCCGCAGCCGAGGACGTGCGCGGTCTCGTCGGGAGCGCCGAGGTAGACGAAGGACGCGTCCAGGTCGTCGCGGGCGAGGACGCCTGCCGCCTCCTCGGTGATCCGTTCGTCGCAGGTCTCCCAGGCCTCGGGGTTGTCCGCGGCCGGGGAGACATAGGCGGTCCTGGACGGCGCGCGGAAGAGGGGGCCGCCGTCGCGTACCTGCATGAGCGGCTGCCAGCCCGCCGCGACGAAGCTGCGGCGGCCGTCCCGCTGGGCGAGCCGGGTGGCGAAGTCGGGGAAGACATCGAGGCGGTGGCCGGTGAAGTCGTTGCTCCACACCCCGTGCTTGTCGACGCCCACTCCGGTGACGATCGTCGCCCAGCACGGGCCGGACATGGTGGGGGTGCGCTCGTCGACCTCGACCGGTGCGAGGAAGCCGTCGGCCGCCAGGGCGTCCAGGCGCGGGGTGGGCAGACGGCGCAGCGTGTCGAGGCGTACGCCGTCGATGCCGACGACCAGGACACGGTGGACGGCGTCGGACATGGGCGATCCCTTCGGCAGGACGGTCACGGAGGCTCCATACGGCGGTCGGGCTCCTGTTCAGGCCGAGCGGGTCAGCTCGTCGGGGCCGACTCCGTACGCGAAGGGGAGTCCGCGCGCGTAGCGCCGCACCTCGTCGACCGCCCAGTGCGTCATGCGGCCCAGCTCGTTGCCGAGGGAACCCGCGATATGCGGGGTGAGCAGCACGTTGGGCAGGCTGTAGAGCGGCGACGTGGCCGGTGGTACGTCCGGTTCGGTCACGTCTAGTACGGCGTGAATACGTCCGGAGACGAGACGCTCGGTCAGCGCGTCGGTGTCGACGAGCGAGCCGCGCGCCGTGTTGATGAGCGTGGCGCCGTCCCGCAGGAGCGCGAGCCTGCGCTTGTCGAACATGTGGCGCGTCTCAGGGAGTTGGGGGGCGTGGATGGACACCACATGGCTGCCTCCGGCGAGTGTGTCGAGGTCGACGAGTTCCACGCCCAGGGCTCGGGCCTCATCCCGGTCCACGTACGGGTCGTGGAGCAGGACATCGAGGTCGAGTGGGCGGAGCAGCTCCAGGACGCGGCGTCCGATGCGGGAGGCGCCGACGATGCCGACGGTGCGGTGGTAGTTGCCGTATCCCGTGAAGTACGGCAGCAGGGCCGGCTGTTCGCGTGAGTGGGCGTAGGCGCGGGCGATGTCCAGGACGCGCTTGTTCGCGAACAGGATCGCGGCGAGCGTGAACTCGGCGACCGGCAGTGCGTTGGCGGCGGCCGCGGAGGAGACGGCGATGCCGCGCTTCCACACGGACTCGGTGACGTGGTGCTTGATGGAACCGGCCGCGTGCACGACAGCGCGCAGGCGCGGCATACGACGCAGCGCCTCCTCCGTCAGCATCGGTGCGCCCCAGTGGGTGAACAGGACCTCGACGGCGGCCAGTTGGGCGGGCTCGACGGCGGCGAAGTCGGTGATGTGGGCCGAGATGTCCACGGTGGCGACGGACTGGAGGGGGTCGAGTGCGCCCTCGGCGATCAGTGAGCTGTGGACCTCGCAGCCCATGGCGAGGGCGGTCCGCGGGCGCAGGGACCCGGCCGACCGGTCGGAGCTGTTCAGGAGGGTGCCTTCCGGTACGAGCATGATCACTTCACCGCGCCGGCGGTCAGGCCCGAGCGCCAGAAACGCTGGAGACAGACGAACGCGACGATCAGCGGGACGACGGCGATGAGGGATCCGGTGATGACGAGCGAGTAGTACTCGGGCTGCTGCTGCGTGACGCTGTTCCACATGAACAGGCCGAGATTGACCGGATAGAGCTTCTCGTCGTTCAGCATCACGAGGGCGCCGAAGAAGTTGTTCCAGCTGGCGGTGAACGAGAAAAGGAAGATGGTCATGAAGCCGGGCGCGAGCATCGGCAGCGCTATCACGGCGAAGGTGCGCAGCTCACTGGCGCCGTCGACGCGGGCCGCCTCGAGGATCTCGTTCGGCACGTACCCCTCGGAGAAGACGCGGGCGAGGTAGACGCCGAACGGATTGACCAGGGCGGGCAGCAGCAGGGCCCAGTAGGTGTTGACCACACCGGCCTTGGTGGCGAGCAGGTACATCGGCAGCTGGATCACCGTGGTGGGGACGAGGACCCCGCCGAGGACCAGGCCGAACAGCTTCTCCTTGCCCTTGAATGCGTACTTGTCGAAGGCGTAACCGGTGGCGACGCACAGGAACGTCGAGGCGGCCGAGCCGACCACCGAGTACAGGATGCTGTTGCCGAACCAGCGCAGATAGATGCCGTCGTTGAAGGTGAGGACGTGGCCCAGGTTGTCGAAGAGGTTGAAGTCGCCGAGGGAGAACCCCGAGGTGGCGAAGAGGTCCCGGTCGTTCTTGGTGGCGGCGAAGAGCAGCCAGCTGACCGGCATCAGGGTGTAGCAGGCGGCGACGATCAGCAGTCCGTTGACGACTGCCTTGGAGAGCAACGCGTGGGATGAGGTACGAGGGTGGGTCGCCGGTGCGGCCTTGCGCGGCGTCGGTGTCCGCGCCGGGCTGGTGGTGGGGGTGAGGGTGCTCATGACGCCGCCTTCCACCGGTTGCCGAGCCGGGTGACGAGAGAGGAGAGGAGGATGCCGAGCAGCGCGAGCAGCAGCGACGCGGCGGCGGCGAGGCCGTAGTTGTGCTGGACGAAGCCGGCCTTCCAGATGAACAGGGTCGGCGACCACGCGGTGTCGATGGAGGGCGCTCCCCGCTGGTTGAGCAGCTTCGGCTCGGTGAAGATCTGCATGGCGCCGACGCAGGTGAACAGAACGGTCATGACGACCGCGGAGGCGATCAGCGGCACTTTGATCTGCAGGGCAGTACGAAGGGCGCCCGCGCCGTCGACGACGGCCGCTTCGATCACTTCGCGCGGAACGGCCTGCAGGGCGGCGTAGAAGATCACCGTGTTGTAGCCGATCCACTGCCAGGCGCACAGATTGACCATGGACGAGAGCACATGGTCGTTGCTGTAGAAGTCCCAGGAGCCGCCGAGAGCGCCGATCCCGTCGAGGACGGGGCTGAGGCCAGGGGTGTAGAGGTAGATCCAGATGATCGAGGCGATCAGTCCCGGGATCGCGTGCGGCAGGAACAGCGCGAGCTGGAAGAACCGCTTGGCGCGGGCCATCGCGGAGTCGACCAGCAGGGCGAGCAGGAGTGAGCCGCCGATCATCACCGGTATGTACAGTGCGCAGTAGAGGGCGATGTGCGCGAAGGAGTCCCGGAAGCCTCCGTCGGCGAGGGCCCTGGTGTAGTTGTCGATTCCGGAGAACACCCGCTCGGTGCCGCCGAAGCCGAGTCCCGAGGAGTGCTCCTGGAAGAGACTCATCCACACGGCGTAGCCGATGGGCGCGGCCATGACCGCGGCGAACAGGACGAAGAAGGGGGTGACGAGGAGGGCCGCGGCCCGGCGTTGATCGCGCCGCAGCTTCGAGGTGCCCGGGGGCTTCGTCTGGGGTTGGCGCCGGGCCTTCACGGCCGGGGCGGGAGGTGCTGCCACGGGGGCTCCTTGGCGGGCTGGACGCTTCGGGGAGTCGGATCGGTGACGGGCCCGGCCGCGGCCCGTGTCCGAGTCGGGCTCGGGCAGGGGCCGCGGTGGGCCGGAACCGTCAGGTCACTTGGCGAGCTTCAGCCCGCGCTGAGTGATCCCCGTCTCGGCCTTCCGCTGGCCGGCCTCGACGCCGCCGCTGAAGCCGGACTTGGCCGTGGCGTCCTGGACCGCGGTGTAGACGTCCAGCTGGTCGGGTCCCCACGTCCAGCCGGGGACGATCGTGTCGACCTGCGCGGAGGCGAGCTGGTAGAGGTCCTGGCCGTTGAGGTACGAGGTGTCGAACTTCGCCGCCGCGACGGCACGCATCTCCTGGTTGGCCGGCAGGGCGCTGCTGGGCGATTCCAGGTCGGCGAGCCGGGCCTCGACGCCGGCCTTGTTCGTGGTGAGCCACTTGATGAACTCGGTCGCCGCCTCGGCGTGTTCGCTGCCCTTGAGGACGCCGTAGGAGGTGCCGCCGTAGTTGCCGGTGGCCGCGGTGCCCCAGTTCGGCATGGGGGCGGCGGCCCACTTGCCGTTGAGGTCGGGCATGGCGGTCTTCATGCCGCCCGCGGACCAGGAGGCGCCGAGGAAGGAAAGCGTCTTGCCGGAGGTGCGGGCCTTGGTCTCCTCGGGGCTGTACGCGGTGTACGACTGCACCAGGCCGTCCTTGATCAGGCCGTCCCAGTAGGCGGCGACCTTCCTGCTGGGCGCGTCGTCGACGGCGGGCTTCCAGGCGTCGCCCTCGGTGGTGAACCACTTGCCCCCGGCCTGCCAGGAAAGGGCGGCCAGCAAGGCCGGGTCGGACTTCGGCATGGAGGCCAGCCGGACGTTCTTGTCCTTCTTCTTGACCGCCGCGGCGGCGGTCTTGAACTCGTCCCAGGTCTTGGGGACTTCGATGCCGTACTTCTTGAACAGGTCGGTGCGGTAGTAGTACAGCTGCGGCGCGACGTCGTACGGGACGGTCCGGGTCTTGCCGCCGAATGTCACCAGGCTCTGCACCGCAGCCGGGAACCTCGACTTGACCGTTTCACCGGCGTACTTGGTCAGATCGATCAGGTTTCCCTGGCTCGCGAACTCCGGGACCATCTGGTACTCGATGGTCGCCACATCCGGCGCGTTGCCGCCCTTCACCGCGTTGGACAGCTTGCTGTAGCCCTCGGTCCCGCTGGGGATCTCCGTGAACTTGACCTTGATGTCCTTGTGCGTCCTGTTGAACGCCTCGACGGTCGACTTGGCCCCCAGCGTCCAGGTCCAGTAGTTGATGGTGACCGCCTTGCCGTGCGACTCGGAGTCGGTCGAGCCGCCGTCGCTGCCGCATGCGGTGGCGAGCATGCCCAGGGCGGCGAGGGTGGCGACGGCGGCTGTGCGGAACGAACGGGAAGTGCGCGACATGGCACGGCTCCTACGAGACCTCGTACGGGAAGAGGCGGATGCAGGACATCTTTTGTGCGCACACGATCAGAGTCAAGAGCGTTCGACCAATACAATCAAAACGATCGCACAACGCTCAGGCGGGCGGCTCGCCACCGCAGGAGGAGCGGATCTTCAACTCGGGGAGAAGTTCGAGATGTTGACGGGGCGCGGGGCTGCGCCCGTCGGCGCGTTCGGCGAGCCGCTGGAGCAGCAGCTTCGCGGCCAGCTCGCCGACCGACCGCTTGGGCGGCGCGACGGCCGTGAGGGGGACGTCCGCGAGGCCGGCGACCTCGTCGTCGTACGCGATCAGCGCGAGGTCCCCGGGCACGCCGATGCCGCGGGCCTGAAGCTTGGGCACCAGCACGATCGCGTCCTCGTCGCTGTGCACGAGTGCCGCCGTCACCCCGCGCTTGCGCACGGCCTCGACGAGGTAGTCGATACTGGCCTCGTAGTCCCCGTGCTCGCGGACCGACGGCGCGCCGGAGTCGATGTCCAGGCCCAGGGACTGCACGGCCGCCAGATAGCCGGCCGAGATCTGTGCGGCGTGCGGGCCCTCCTGGAGCAACGCGGTGATCCGGCGATGGCCCATAGACGCGAAGTGCCCGACCGCGACGGCGGCCCCGTGTGCCCGGTCCGTGCGCACCCGGTCGAGACCGGCCGCGGGGTTCCCGGCCGGCGCCGATCGCTCGACCAGCACGGTCGGCACCGCGCACTCCAGGAGCCACTTCTCCTGTCCGTCCAGGGGGACGCCGCCGAACCAGCTGGGCGCGACGAGAAGCCCCTGAGCACCGGCCGAGATGAGGTGGTCGGCCTGTACGGCGTCCTCGGAGTCGACGTATCCGGTCATGCCGAGGACCATGCGACCGCCCTGCGCCCCGATGGCCTCGCGCGCCCCGCGCACGATGTCCGCGAAGATGTAGTTGGTGGTCGGGACGATCATCCCGATCAGCACCCCCTCGGCCGTCTGCCGCTGGGGCTGCGCCTCGGCGGCCGGGTCGCCGGGCCACACCACCGCGCCGTGCAGCCGCTGCACCCGGCCCTGTGCGGCGAGTGCCTCCACGTCACGGCGCAAGGTCACCGCGGAGACGCCGAGTTCGGCCGCCAGATCCGCGACCCGGAGGCTGCCGCGCTGCCGGACGAGTTCGAGTACCCGCTCATGACGCTGGTCGACGTGCAGTCGCATGGGCTCCCCCTGGAGCAAGGCCGGACGGACGAACCACGGGCGAACGCGGAGCGTGATCCCGTGTGCTCACTGTACGCCCACAATCGTATCGATCATTCCGATCAATACGATCAGCACTGCTCGAACAACCGCGCTCCGGTCGTACAACGTGAAGAATGGGCACAACGGGGTAAGACCACCTTCGGGGAGCGGAGAGGGTCGCAGTGGGTGCGAGCGAGGAACGAGACGTGCTGGCCCGTCGGCGCTTCGACATGGCGGACGCCGCGCCACTGCTGCTCGATGCCCGTATGGCCGTGACCAGCTGGACCGCGGACGCCGAGCGGCTGCTGGGATATCCGGCAGGCGAAGTGCTGGGACGACGCGTGGCCGATCTGCTGCTCCCCCAGGACGCTGCGAGGATCCCGGAGCTGGTCGAGCGGTGCCACCCGGGTGCCGGCTGGGCCGGGCTGATGACCGCCCTCCACCGGGACGGGCACCCCGTCACGGTGATGGTGCGGGTCGTTCCGGTTCAGCAGAGCACGGGTCCGTCGCGCTGGGTGGTGCTACTCGCGGATCTGGCCGGCGGTCCCGGCTGGGACATGAGCCGCTCCGTGCTGGAGCGCATGAACGCCCGTTCACCGGTGGGCAGCGCGATCGTCGACACGGACCTGCGGTATGTGTGGTCGAACGTCGCGCTGGAGCAGTTCGGCGGGGGCCCGCCCCAGCAGCGGCTGGGGCGGCGGCTCGCCGATGTGCAGCCCGGCCTGGACGCCGAGCGGCTCGAGGCGCAGATGCGCCGGACGCTGGAGACCGGCGAGCCCGTGATCGGATACGAGCACGTGGGCCGGATACGGTCGGCGCCGAACCGAGAGACCGCACACTCCATGTCGTTCGTCCGGCTGGAGGACGACCATGGTCACCCGATCGGCGTGTACTACACCGTCGTCGACGTCACGGAGCGCTACCGGGCCCGCAGGCGGCTCGCTCTCCTCGACCGGGCCGGTGAGCACATCGGCCGCAGCCTGGACGTTCTGCAGACCGCTCAGGAGCTGGCCGACGTCGCGGTGCCGGGGCTCGCCGACTTCGTCACCGTGGATCTGCTGGAATCCGTCATCAAGGGAGCCGAACCGGCGCCGGGTCCGCACGGCGAAGCGGACGCGGTGCCGCTGCGGCGCGCCGGGCACCAGTCGGTACGGTCCGGGGTGCCGGAAACCGTCGTGCGGGTGGGCGAGGTGGCCACCTACCTGGCCGGGTCTCCCCCGGTCCGGTGTCTGGCCGAGGGCGCGTCCTGGCGCGAGGAGCGACTGGATCCGCTGGCCGAGGAGTGGGCCGCGGGCATTCCGGGGGAACGGCCCTCCTCGTTCCTCGACCTCGGGCTGCACAGCGTGATGATCGTGCCGGTCCGCGCCCGCGGCATCACCCTCGGCATCGCCACGTTCTTCCGGCGCAGCCGCCAGGACCCGTTCGACGAGGAAGACTTGGGCCTCGCCGAGGAGTTCGTCGGCCGGGCGGCCCTGTGTGTGGACAACGCCCGCCGCTACACCCGCGAGCGTGACGCGGCCCTCGTACTGCAGCGCAATCTGCTCCCGCACAGCTTCCCCGAGCAGGACGCGGTGGTGGTCGCCGCCTGCTACCGCCCCGCTGACGAGCTGACGGGGCTGGCCGGCGACTGGTTCGACGTCATTCCGCTGTCCGGAGCCCGGGTGGCCCTGGTGGTGGGCGAGGTCGCCGGGCACGGCATCGACGGCGCCGCCGCGATGGGGCGGCTGCGGGCCGCCGTACAGACCCTGGCGGACCTGGACCTGCCCCCGGAGGAAGTACTCGCCCACCTGGACGATCTGGTCAGTCGCGCCGCCCGGGAGGAGGGCACGGGCGCGGACACCCGGACGAGCGGCATGCAAGCGGTGGGCGCCAGCTGTCTGTACGTGGTGTACGACCCGGTGAGCGGGCATTGCTCCATGGCGGGCGCGGGGCATCCCGCACCCGCGATCGTCAGCCCCCAGGGCACCGTGACGTTCGCCGAACTTCCCCGCGGTCCCGCCCTGGGCGTGGGCGGGCTGCCTTTCGAGTCGGTCGAGTTCGACCTCCCGGAGGGCAGCGTCCTCGCTCTGCATACCGACGGTCTCATCGCCACGCCTCGCACGGGGCGGGATCCGGAGGCGGGCCGGGAGCGGCTGCGCCGCGCGCTGGAGGCCCACGGGCAGCCGCTGGACGGGCTGTGCCGCACCATCGTGGACGACCTCGTGCCGACACGTCCGTACGACGACGTGGCACTGTTGATGGCCCGCACCCGGCGGCTGGGCGCGGAACAGGTCGCGACCTGGGAGCTGCCGAACGATCCGGCGGTCGTCGCCGACGCGCGGAAGGCGACGACCCAGCAGCTGAACGCGTGGGGCCTGGACGAGCTGGCGTTCACCACCGAACTCGTCGTGAGTGAACTCGTCACCAACGCCATTCGCCACGCGTCCGGCCCGATCCGGTTGCGGCTGATCACCGAACAGGCCCTGATCTGCGAGGTGTTCGACGGCGGGACCACCGCCCCGCACCTGCGTCATCCGAAGACGACCGACGAGGGCGGCCGCGGCCTGTTCCTGATCTCCCAGTTCACCCAACGCTGGGGCACCCGCTACACACCCGAGGGAAAGATCATCTGGGCCGAGCAGTCCCTGACGGAGCCACCGGTGTGACGGGCGGCGAGGACCCGGCCGGTGCGGCGCCTAGGAATTGTCCGGGCGCAAGAACCCGCGTTCGTACGCCTTGGCCAGCCGCTGCGGCACAAGGTACGACGAGCCGTCCACGGTGACCGGCACGAGTTGCGGCGTGGCGGCCTTCCACTGGGCGCGGCGGTGACGGGTGTTGCTGCGGGACATCTTCCGCTTGGGAACGGCCATGGGTGCCTCCTGGATGGATGACCGGGACGGCCGGACGCTATATGAAAACGGATCCCATTATCAAGTTAGCCAGGGCGCCCCGTGCTTCCCCAGTCATCGCCCCGTAGCCGACGGCCTTGAGAACACGCCGAGTTGACGGAAGATTGACCAAATCCGTGGAGATCACTGACGCACACGTCTATATGGTCTGCCGCATGCCCCCGCAACCTCCGAGAACACCGGCACTCCCGGTCCTCCCCTACAGGAAGCCCACCCGCGACCGGGACTACTGGGTCTTCGACAACGTGCTGCCCGATGTGGATGCCGTCCGGGCCCGGTGCGTCGCCAAGGACGACTGGGTCAAGGGCTACCCGTACACATCGGAGAGCTGGCCCGGCCTGCGGACGATGCCCGGTCTCGAACCCGAGGAATTGACGCGCGTAGAACGACTGGTCAGGAAGGCCACCGGCGCCCAGAAGCTGTGGCAGCAGACGACGCCGTCCGGCGCCACCCTCAACCACAACTGCATCCAGGTGGTCGGCAAGGACGAGGGTGAGCCGCGCCCCCACACGGATTCCCGCGCGCTGTGCCGCTACGCCGCGGTGCTCTACCTGAATCCGAACGTCCCCAAGGACTGCGGGACCAGCTTCTTCCGGCAGAACCTCCCCGGCGGCCGGCTGGGCGGGAACGTCGTCGCCGCGCCGCACAACAACCTGGTCGAGGCGCTGGGCACCCGCTTCGTCCCGCCGGACTCCTTCGTCGAGGACATCCGCGTACCGCACCGGTACAACCGGCTGCTGCTCTACAACGCCAACCTGATGCACAGCGCGACCGACTACTGCGGCACCACCATCGAGGACAAGCGGATGACCGCGGTCTTCTTCTGGATGGCGTGACAGCAGAGGTTTGCCGGACATTCTGGGCTACGGCCCGGTTACGTCTTCCTCAAGTCTTGGTGGCCGGGCGGTGATCCGGTCATGATGACGGCATGACGTTGGCCTTGAGAGCCATGACGCGACTGGCGAACTGGCCGGACCTCGCGGAGGCCCGGCCCAGCTGCGGCACGGGACGGGCGCTGCGCTCGGCCCAGGGCGAGATCGTCCACTTCCATTCGGACCACGATGTCGACCTGCACCTCACGGACCGGGCCATCCGGCGCTTCGAGGACCATCTCAAGGGCGCGACCGCCGTCCGGATGGTGCCCGGCTCGCGCTGGGTGACCCTCCACCTCGAGGTCGACGCGGACATCGATCTGCTCCTGACCCTGGTGAGCGTCGCCCTCCAGGCCCATCTGACATCGCCGGTCGCGGACGACGCCGTGCCGGCGAGCTGCAACGATCGCTGAACTCGGCTCAGAAGCGGGCGCCGATCTTCGTGCCGTCGCGCGGGACGAGGAAGGCCGGGGCGGCGGGAAGGGAACCGTCGGACCTGGGCCGGTGAGCGCGCTCGGGTCCGTGCTCAGGACGGATGCTTCGTTCCAACCGCCACCGTGGCGAGGCGCGCGAAGACGTTGCTGTCGCAGCCGTCGCAGTAGACGCCGTACGGGCCATGGACGATCTCCAGGTCGGAGATCCGCCAGTACGGGGCCTCCTGGTGAACGGCCCCGCGTTCGGCGCGCGGGATGCTCCCGCCGACGGGTGTGTGACTGGCCGGCAGCGCCTCGCCGTCGACGGCCACGTGCTCGCCCGGGTACGCGCCCAGGGAGATCGGCTGGGACGAGGTGCCCGAGGTGGTGATGGTGATGGTGTCGATGAGGCACGGAGCCCCTCAGCATCCGAACGTGGCGCGACACAGGGTTTGCCAGCGCCATAAGGAACTCAGTTCCCTCTAGATGTGCACTGAGTGCCATTCCACCCGCTTCGATGCTAGTTTCCGTCCATGAACGACGGACCCCGGCGCCACGAGCCCGCCGACACGACGGCCGTGAAGCCGCCGATGCGGGACGCGCTGGTCGCGGCGGCGTTCCAGCTCTTCCTGGAGCGCGGATACGAGCAGACCACGGTCGACGACATCGTGGCGCTCGCCGGGGTCGGCCGCCGGTCGTTCTTCCGTTACTTCCCGTCCAAGGAGGACGTGGTCTTCCCGGACCACGAGCGCTGTCTGGCCGACATGACGGCGTTCCTGAGCGCCGGGACCGACGCGGACGACCCGGTGCGGCGGGTCTGCGACGCCGCGCGGCTCGTCCTGCGCATGTACGCCGAGAACCCGACGTTCTCCGTGCAGCGCTACCGCCTCACCAAGAAGGTCCCCGGCCTGCGCGCGTACGAGTTGTCGGTCGTGTGGCGTTACGAGCGCGCCCTCGCCGAGTATCTGCGCGGGCGCTTCGCCGGCCGGCGGGACGGCACACTGCGGGCCGAGGTCATCGCCACCTCCGTGGTCGCCGCGCACAACAACGGCCTGCGCTCGTGGCTGCGGTCGGACGGACAGGGGGACGCGACCGCGGCGGTTGATCACGCGCTGGGGTACGTGCGGGACACGTTCGGCAACCCGCCCGGTGACGCCCCGGACGAGGAGCGGGACGACGTGGTCGTCGTCGTCTCCCGGCGCGGGGCCCCGATGTGGCGTGTGGTCCAGGAGATCGAGTCCGCACTCGGCCGGAACTGACCCTGTTCGGCCTCGCCGATTGAGGGTACGGAGTGCCTTTACTGGTGGCACTCAGTGCCATACGCTGAGGCCGTGCACGGTGATCCGCGCACCTCTCATTCCGGCGAGCGCAGGGAGATGACATCGTGTACCACCCAGGAATCGCCCTTCACCCGGGGATCGGTGCCGCGCAGGACATCCTCGACGCGGCACCGGACGCGCTCGACGCGGCCCCCGCGGAGCACGTCGCGGATGCCCTCCTCTTCCAGCGGTGCCACTGGTGCGGCACCGCGATGTATCACCGTCTGCTCTGCCCGGTCTGCGCGGGCAGCGACCTGCGGACGGAGGCGAGCACGGGGCGGGGCATCGTGCGCCACTCCACCGTCATCCACCGCAACACCCCGGCGGCCCGCAACGTCTCCCTCATCGAGATGACAGAGGGGTTCACCGTCCGGGGCCGCGTCATGGGCTCGCCCGCCACCGTCCACAGCGGTGACCGCGTTCAACTCGCCACCGCCCAGGACCCGATACGCCGACAGCCGGTGTTCCAGCTCGTCGACGGCCCCTACGGCGCCTGGATGTGACACCCGGCGCCGGACGGTCCACGACGACTGGGCGAACCGGCGTGCGGGGCCGGTTCGCCCAGTCAGCGGGGAAGGTCCGTCAGCCGTAGGTGATGTCGGACGTCGCGTACCTGCAGTACGTACTGTCGGGGCCGGTTCCGTTCTTGGTCGGCTCCGCCCCCGTGTTGTTGCCGATGTACTTCTGGCACGGGATGATCTTCTTGCTGGTGTCCCCGACGACCTTGATGGCCTTCAGGGTCGCGCTGTCGCCGTAGTTGGTGTTGATGCCGACAAGCCGGCTTCCCTTGTAGGTCGCCTCGATGGTGTTGAGGTTGATCGTCCGCTTGTACTGCGTCTTGCAGTTGCCGCAGGACCGGACGAAGGTGCCGAAGTTCTGCACCGCGAAGTTCGAGACGTTCAGCGTTCCGGCGCCGTTGAACTGGAACACCTTGTCGCTGGCTTCCTTCGCGCCACCGCCGGAAACGGTGTAGACGTTCGACGACGAGGAGCCCAGGAACGTCGCCGCGTCCTCGCCGACGTCCTCCCACCAGACGTTCTGCAGCGTGCAGCTGCCCAGGCAGTGGATGCCGTCCGCGGCGGGGGCGCCGATGATGACGTTCTTCAGGACGGTGCCGGCGGCCAGTTCCAGGATCGGCCCCTGGTCCTCGTCCTGGCTGCCGGAACCCAGGTCACCGGAGCCGTAGAGGCGCTTCATCCCGTAGTCCTTGGTGCCGGAGACCGAGATGGTGGAGGAGACCGCCTGGCTGCCGTTCGCGGTGGGCCAGGTGGCGGCGCTCGCGGGAGACAGGGCGCCGTCTGTCATGATCATGGCAATCGAGAGGCCGAGTGCGGCCAGGGTGCCGGTGAGTGCGCGCTGCCGGGCGCGCGAGCGTGCGGCTGAAGTCATGTCCCGATCCCTTCTTCCGAACATGGGGGGTTCAGAGCTTCCCGGCGCCCGCGCCGGACGTGACCGACGCGACGACGGTCGAGGCGGGCTCGGCGGTGTAGCTGTAGGGCGGGGTGGTGAAGGTGCCCACCTGCGACACCTCGGTGGCGGCTCCGCCGAGGTCGTTGCCGGTCAGATTGGCGTAGCCGTCCACATCGCTGTCGCGGTTGGTGGTGACGGCGACCTGGGTGTCGCGGAAGACGTTGTTCTGGACGAGCATTTGGGCGCCCATGCGCGAGTGCACCGCGGTCTCGGCCCCGACGACGTAGTTGTCGTAGAAGTGTCCGGTGCCGAAACGCAGGCTGGGGATACGGGAGTTGACGTTGTTGAACCAGTTGTGGTGGTACGTCACCCGCAGATGCCCGGTGTCCTCGCTCGCGTTGTTGTCGCTGTGGCCGACGAGCGAGCCCTTGTAGTGGTCCTTGAAGGTGTTCCAGGACACGCTGACGTAGTCGGAGCCGTGGTTGATGTCGACCAGACCGTCGTAGTAGTCCTTGCCATGGTCGCGGTCGGAGGAGAAGGAGTTGTGGTCGATCCACACCTTCGTCGACGCCTGCACGGTGATGCCGTCGGCGGGCGCGACCGGCTTGCTCAGGTTCAGATTGCGGACGACGACGTTGGTCACCTTCTTCAGGCGCAGACCGCCGCCGGTGAACCCGGACGCCGAACCGACGCCGAGGACCGTGGTGTTGGAGCCGATGTCGACCTGGCCGCTGAGCGAGATCAGACCGTTGACCTTGACCACCTTGGCCGTGTTGCCGGTGACGGCCGTCTTGAACGCGTCGAGCGTGGAGACGGTGACGGCAGTGGCGCTGCCGCCGCCGGTGGTCCCGGCGCCGAAGCCGACGGGCGAGCTCTCGGCGGCTCCCGCGGACTGGGGGAGCACGAGCGCGGTGGTGACGGCCAGGGCGGCGGCCCCGGCCGTCGCCAGGGCCAGGCGCCGAGAGGGCCTGCGTGGGGGGCGAGTAGGCATGCGGGTGTGTCCCTTCGGAAGTGACCGTGGTTCATATGAGCGAACGACGTACTTCATGCTGAACATCGTGGAGCGCACGGCATTACGCGTACGGGACTGATGAGGGCGTGGAGACCTTGACTTGCCCTGCTGGTGCGGCTCGGAGATCTGATGTCTCGTATAACGAGATGTCACACGCGGGTCACGCTGCTGAACGGGAAACGTAAGGGGCAAGCGCTTTCTAGTCAACGCTTCACACAGAACACATCCGGCCAACTCGCGTACAGCACAAGGGCCCGGCCCCCGAAGGGGCCGGGCCCGGGCGTACGCGCTTCAGCTGAGGCCGAGGCTGGTGAGGGCGGTCGTCCAGTCGGTGATGATCGCGTTCTGAGCGTCATCGAGGGTGACGGTGCCGGCGCAGACGGCCTTCTTGAGCTTGTTCTCGACCGTGTCCTTGTTCGCGGCGGTCTTCGTGCCGTACTGGGGCTCGGGCCAGAGGTTGAGCTCGCTCTTGGGTGAACCGCCGAGTTCGAGGGGGACGAAGTGGTCCTCCTCGTAGTCGGAGGTGGAGGTGTCGGTGTAGCCGTACTCGACGATCTGCTTCTTCTTCAGAGCGGTGGTGTACGAGCTGGAGGGCCGTACGGTCGCGGTCCAGCCGGAGACGCAGATCGTGGAGCCGATGGTGTCCTGGGTGACGTCCGCGTTGAGGTCGCCGGGCTGGCAGCCGGGGTCCGGCAGCGGAAGGTAGCCCTGGCTGCAGGTGGCCGCGTGCGCGGTGCCCGCGGTGACGGTGAGCCCGGCGGCGGCGAGAGCGAGCGCCGACAGACTCGTGACGAGAGGACGGGATATGCGGGACATCGTGGAGGTCTCCCGGGGTGGTGCCCGGCAGGATTCCGGGCGGTCGTGGGCATGACAGCACCGGGGCCTTCTATGCGGGTAGACCCTTTGACTCGACCGGGAGACGCTTGGTTGAAGATTTGTCCACGCCCTGGTTGCCGTAGGCGAACTCATGGCCCGGGCTTGGTTGTTGGGGCCCGACTGCCTCACATCAGCCAGACAGGCACCTCGCACGCGCTGGCGGCAGGGGAGCCGGCGCGCGAGCTTCGCGGGAGTCGCTGGCGGCGCCCTCGCAGGCGGCGGCGTGGCGCAGGCCGCGGCGGCTCCCGCGACCGCCGCGAGCGGCGCGGACGTCACGAGCGGCGCGGACGTCACGAGCGGCGCGGACATCGCGAGCGGCGCGGACGTCACTTCCTCCGCCGTCACCGTCTCCGGACGCAGTGAGACAGTGAGTTGGCATGCACCTGTCACCCGTGAGGCGAGGGTGTGCACCGCGATCAGAGGCTTACGGTCGCCGAAATAGGCGGTGAGGGCGGGTTTGTCGGGCGTCGCTCAGGTCATGTGTACGGCGCGTCAGGGAGTCAGCGAGATGCGGATCCCCACCGTGCCGCGCTCGCCGCGTCGCAGGCGGCTGCCGAAGAGGGTGAGGCGGCCGATGAGACCGTACTTGCGGGCGACGAGCTGCCGGTAGCGGGCAGTCTCGGCGGCATCGAGGATCTCGGCCGTGGCGGGGATCTGACCGCCGGTCGGCCTGCCCCGCACGTCGCAGGGGCCGACCAGGATCTCGGGCCGGTCGCGGATCCGCTTCACCTTCCAGGAGTCCGCGGCGGTCCAGGCGCCGAGCGCCGCACCGTCGCGGACCACCCATACCGGCGTCGCGACCCCACTGCCGTTCTTGCGATAGCTGGTGATCAGCAGGTACTTGCCCGAACCGAGCGTGTCCAGCGAGGCCTCGTCCATGGCGGAAGTCTAGGCGCCCCGGTCGGGGAGCCGCAGGGCGCCCGGCCTCTCCGGATCAGGACAGCCGACGGTGCCAGGCTCAGGACAACTGACCGTCGTAGTCGGGCAGCTTGAAGGTGCGCTCGGCGTGGCCTCCGGCCAGGTCGGAGGTGTTGTTGCCGACGTTGGCGATGATCGTGTAGCCCAGGGACTCGATCTGCGCCCGCTTGCTGGTCTTGTAGGCGCTGACCTCGTCGAAGAGGTCCGGCAGGTCACGCACGTACAGCCCGGAAACCGGGTAGCCAACGGACTTCAGATTCCACTTCGTCTCGCTGGCGATGATGCCGGGGCGTGCGGTGACGAAGAAGATGTCGACGCCGCGGGAGTGCGCGTAGCGGGCGAGTTCCAGGGAGGGGCTGACCGCCGGGGTGGGCAGTTCGTACCAGGGATGGAAGTCCGTCTCCAGCGTGGTGTTGTCGATGTCGAAGACCAGGGCGAGTTTCTGCCCGGCGGCATGGGCGGTGCGCTGCTCGATGTAGGGCTGGGCCTGGTCGATGACGGCCTGGACGTCACGCTGCCAGGTGGCGTAGTCGACGCCGGACTGTGCCGCTGTCGTGCTCGCCGCCGCCTGGACCGGGGCCGCCGCGGCGGAACCGGCCGCGGTGACCGTCCCAGCGATCCCCAGCGCCACGACCGCCGAGACCGCGCCCATCCGGCGTCCCACACCGCGTCCTGTCATACCCGTCCCCTTGTTCGTGTCGGAACGGCGAGGGTGCCTCGATCCTCGCCGCGGCAGACATGATCGCGCCTCGGGATGTACGAACGAAGAAGGAAGAGTTACTGCTCGGTAGAGAATCGTGCGCCCGTGATCCCCCGCCCCTTTCGCGGGGTGGCAGTCGCGGGCGTCCCGTGTGAGCCTTGGCTCGCGGCGTCGCAACCAAGGTAGAGAGGCTGCTCTGATGGACGCACCGAACATCGTCATCGTCGGCGGGGGTTTCGCCGGCGTCGAGGCCGCGCGGGGGCTCGAGCGGGCGCTCGCTCCCGGCGACGCCCGGATCACCCTGGTCAGCCCGACCGACTACCAGCTCTATCTGCCACTGCTCCCGCATGTCGCCGCCGGTGTCGTCACCCCCCAGTCCGTGGCGCCTTCGCTGCGCCGGATCCTGCGCCGCACGTCGCTGGTGCCGGGTGGGGTGATCGGCGTCGATCCGGCGGCCAAGGTGTGCGTCGTCCGCAAGATCACCGGGGACCTCGTCGACCTGTCGTACGACTACTTGCTGCTCACTCCGGGCAGTGTGACCCGCACCTTCGACATCCCGGGCCTGCTGGACGAGGCGCGCGGTATGAAGACACTCGCCCAGGCCGTGTATCTGCGCGACCACGTCATCGCCCAACTCGACCTGGCGGCGGCCACGTCGGACGAGAACGAGCGGGCGGCGCGGCTGCAGTTCGTGGTGGTCGGCGGCGGCTACGCGGGTACCGAGACCGCGGCCTGTCTGCAGCGCCTGACCACCGCGGCGGCGAAGCGCTACCACCCGCGCCTCGATCCCCGGCTCATCCAGTGGCATCTGGTCGATGTCGCCCCCAAGCTGCTGCCGGAGCTGGGCGACAAGCTGGGCGCGAGCGCCCTGCGCATGCTCAGCGACCGCGGGGTGCGGATTTCCCTGGGGACGTCCGTCGCCGCCGTCACCGAGGACAAGGTCACCCTCACCGACGGCCGGGTGCTGCCTTCGCGGACACTGGTGTGGACGGCCGGTGTCGCGGCGAGCCCGCTGGTCGACTCGCTGGGCGCGGAGACCGCGCGCGGCCGGATCGTCACCGAGACCGACTTCAGGGTGCCCGGCCTGGATGGGGTGTTCGCACTGGGCGACGCCGCGGCCGTGCCCGATGTCGCCAAGGGCGACGGCTCGTACTGCGCGCCGACCGCTCAGCACGCCGCCCGGCAGGGGCGGCACGCGGCCAGGAACCTGACGGCGCTGCTGCGCGGGCAGTCCACGACGCCGTACCGGCACAAGGACCTCGGTCTGGTCGTCGACCTCGGTGGCCACGACGCGGTGTCGAAACCGCTCGGCATCGGCCTCAAGGGGGTGCCCGCGCAGGTCGTGGCCCGCGGATACCACCTCTACGCGCTGCGCACGGGCGCCGCGCGCTTCCGTACCAGCGCCAACTGGCTCCTCCACGCGGTCGCGGGCGACGACTTCGTCCGCACCGGTTTCCTCGCCGACCGGAAGGGAACCCTCCGGGACTTCGAGCACACCGACGTGTATCTGACTCCGAACGAGGTGGCCGCCCGCACCCGCGCCGCACGCTAGGCGGCGCCGCCCAGCAGGGCCAGGTAGCGGCGGGCGAAGAGGTAGGCGTCTCCCGGCCAGCGGGCCGAGAGGTAGTGGCCGTCCTGGACGACGAACGCGTGGGTGTCGTCGGCGGCGGTGCCGCGCTGGGTCAGTGTGCGGGGGCCGCGTGCGAACTGGGTGCCCGGGTCGGCGAGGGCGGACCTGACCTCGTCCTCGACGTAGGCGGGGTAGGTGCGGTAGTAGCGGCCGAGCCGCCAGGCGGTGGTGAAGTAGGCCGTGCGCTCCATGTATGCGGGCAGGCAGGTCGTCCTGCGGTCGGCCAGAACGCTGCGGCCGGTCGCGGTGTCGCGGGCGCGGGCCAGGACGAGGACGCCGTGGCAGATCGCGCCGACGGGCCGCTTCAGGGTCCAGAAGTCGGCGATCCGCCGCTGCAACTCCGCTGAGCCGAGGTACTGCCGCATGCCGGGTGCGTGTCCGCCGGGCAGGAGCAGTCCGTCGTACTCCTCGACGTCCACGTCCGCCCACGAGACGGTGGTGCGCAACTCCGGCGCCTCGGTGAGCTCCTGGTAGAACCGGCGGGGTTCCGCCTCGGCGCCGAGCCGTCCGAAGAGCACGCCGGTCAGCAGCCGCGGGTCCGCTTCGGGCCGGGTACCCGCCCGTTCGGTCGCGAAGACGACCTCGTGCCCCGCTTCCGTCAGGATCCGCCAGGGTACGGCCACTTCGGTGACGTCGAAGTCGCGGTCGGGGACCGGAATCAGCACGCGCATTGGCCCATCATGGCAGGGGCCTTTCTCCGGCCGGGCTTCGCGTGCCGTGGTGAACGCGCGGGCCTGGGCGCACGTATGAGGGGAGGGCTCTCGACCGGGGCCCTCGGCGGCGGTGACGCCGTGCCGTTCGGCTTCGGGAGCCCATGGATGAGGCACGCACGACGACGGATCGTCCGACGGGGGGCGCGACTGGCGGCCGTCGGCGGACTGCTCTGCGGGGGGCTGATGGTGACGCACGCGATGGCGAGCGAACCGTCCAACACGTCGCGTGCCACGGGAAGTTCGGCGACGGCCGCCGCCGGCACGGGGGCCGAGCTGGTGTCGCGCCTCGGCACCTCGCGTACCGCCGGCAGTTGGATCGCCTCCGACGGGCGCCCGGTCGTCGCGGTGACCGACTCGGGCGCGGCGGCCCAGGTGAAGGCGGCGGGTGCGCGTGCGAAGGTCGTGCGTCACAGCATGCGGGATCTCAAGTCCGCTTCCGGGACGCTGAGTTCGGCGCCGCATGTGACGGGGACGGCCTGGGCCGTGGACTACACGAAGAACGAGGTGGTGGTGCAGGCCGACAGCACGGTCTCCGCCTCCGACTGGTCGCGCATGACGAAGCTGGCCGACGGCATCGGGGACGCCGTGCGCATGCGGCGGACCCAGGGCACGTTCACCACGCGGCTGAGCGGCGCGCAGCCGATCTTCTCGACCGGTGGTCGCTGTTCGGCGGGCTTCAATGTGACGAATGGCCAGAGCGAGTTCATCCTCACGGCCGGGCACTGCGGTCCCGCCGGGTCCGTCTGGTTCGCCGACAACTCGGGCGCGCAGCAGGTGGGCCGTACGGTCACCACGGCGTTCCCGGGCAACGACTTCTCGCTCGTGCAGTACGACAACGGCTCGCAGACGTCGGCGGGGACCAATGTCGTCGCCATCGGCGGCGGAAACGGCGTACGGATCACGGGTGCCGCCGATCCGACCGTGGGCCAGCGGGTTTTCCGCAGCGGCAGCACGAGCGGTCTGCACGACGGGAAGGTGACCGCGCTCAACGCGACGGTCAACTATCCGGAGGGAACGGTCACCGGACTGGTCGAGACGACTGTCTGTGCCGAACCGGGCGACAGTGGCGGCCCGTTGTTCTCGGAGGGCATCGCGCTCGGGGTGACCTCGGGAGGCAACGGGGACTGCACGACCGGGGGTACGACGTTCTTCCAGCCGGTTACCAAGGCGCTGACGGCGCTGGGTGTGAAGCTCGCGGGAGTGCCGGGGGGCTCCGCCGGTTCGGCGACCCAGGCCTCCCCCGCGCCTTCGACCCCGACTGCGGCGGCTCCGGCCTCGCAGGGTGCGGCGGTCGCGCCGGGAGCCGCCGCGCCGGGCGCTGTTGAGCCGGTGGGGGGCACCGGCGACGCCCAGACGCTCGTCACCCGGCTCACGGATCCGAGGAACATCGGCCCGGGCCTGCTCGTCATTGCGGGCAGCATCATCGCGCTGGTGGCGACTCGCTATATCCGCACGGAGCAGGACCGCAAGGCCTATCGGCGGCAGTATGCGCGGAGTTGGGGCTGAGGTCCGAGGGGGTGGCTGCCCCGCATGCGGGGAGCCCGGGGCGGGACGGGGATCGTCACGCTGCCCGTGTGGGCGAGGGCGGGGCGGCTTCCGCCCATTCCAGGACGAGCCGCTGGTACTCCCGCCGCTCGTCCATGCTCAGCGTCCCGCCCGTCCGGAACCAGAGGGCCCGGATCTCCTCGTTGACCTCGGCGGCGGAGCGCTGAGAGTCGGTTTCAGGAGTGGTGGACATGGTGTGAAGCATACGGGCCCTGACGTGAAGACGATGTGAGTAAAGGTACAGCGGACGACATTACGGACCGTGAAGCTCATCACTCGGACAACAGGCCGTGAAGCGGGTCACGCGGACGACGGACCGTGAAGCACGTGACGCGGATCACCGGCCGTAAAGCACGTGACGTAGACCACCGGCTATGAAGCGCGTCACTCAGGTGCCGGGCTTGCGGCCGTAGACGAACACGTCGTCGCCGGTCTTCAGCAGCGACCAGTACTTTTGGGCGGTGGCCGTGGTCATGTTCACACAGCCGTGCGAGCCCGGCGGGTTCCACATGCTGACGCCGACCGAGTGGAATGCCTGACCGCCGTCGAAGAACTGACTGTAGGGCATGGGCACGTTGTAGAGGCTCGAGACGTGGTCGATGTCCCGCCAGTAGATCTTCTTCAGCCCGGTGCGGGTCTCGTATCCGTCGCGGCCCGTGCGGACCGGCACGGGCCCGTAGACGAGCCTGTCGCCGTCCTGGATCCAGCTGAGCTGGAGCGTCAGGTTGACACAGGCGATACGGCCCTTGTTGACCGGGCACTTGCCGTCCTTGTTGGGGTTGTTCCCGACGGCCTTCTGCTTGTTCATGAGGTCCATCACGCCCCAGGTGATGGATCCCGCGTACCCGATGTTCGGGGTGATGCCATGCTTGGTCTGGAAGGCCTGGATCGCCTCGCAGTCGGCGGTGGACTGCACGCCGTCGACCGGCCGGCCGAGGAACTTCTCCACCTGCTTCTGGTACGGCCCGGTCTGCGTCGTACAGCTCGCGGCCTGCGCGGGCGCCGCGCCCAGCGCGAGGGTCAGCGGTGCGACCAGCCCGGTGATCCCGAGTGCGACGGCTCCCCGTCTGCGTATGTCTCCCATGGCAGGCCTTCCCTTTTGTGTTCCCTCATGTTGTCTGCCTGCTAGACCCACACCGGGGGCCGTGCGTTGTAGGGCCGGCCGGGCTGCGACCAAACGGTGACATTTGCTCGCTGTGGAGCAGGCTGCCGGGCACGGTAACGTAAGCAGCTCGACCTCCCGCATGAGGGCCTCCGGCACCGCCGTGAACGGCAGCCGCAGGTGGCGGCCCAAGGTCGCCCCGTCCGCGGCGCACAGCGGGCCGGGCGAGACCGCCAGGCCCCGCTGCACGGCGTGTGCCGCGAGCTCGGCTGCCGTGGTCGTCGCGCCGAGGTGCAGCCAGAGCGACAGTCCGCCGTCCCGGGACGGTGGACCAGGACCTCGAGGTCCGCGTCTTCCACAACGCGTCGTCGTATCTCGGGCTCCCCAAAATCCGAGTCAGGAGCGGGTCCACGCGCCGGCCCGCGAGATCGCCGCGTCGGGCGAGGCCTTCATGACGCCGACGGTCTGCGCCGGGCGCACTCGCTGCGCGTCGCGTTCGGCAACTGGCGTACGTCCGAGCCGGATACGGACCGGGTGTTCGAGGCCGTCAAACGCCACTGTCCTGTCGGTTCTCCCGACGAAAACGGGCGTTGACCGACAGCAGTCCACCGTCGACGCACAGAGTCGTGCCGGTGATCCACGCCGCGTCCCGCGAGGCGAGGAAGGCGACGGCGGCCGCGATGTCGTCCGGCTCGCCCACCCGGCCCAGGGGATACAACTCCCGCAGCGCCTCGAGATCGGCCTCCCGCCCCTCCCACGCCGTGGTGCGGACCGTGCCCGGCGCCACCAGGTTGACGCGTACGCCCCGCTCCGCGGCGTGTCCGGCCAGGGTGCGGGTCAGCGACATGAGACCCGCCTTGGCGGCGCTGTAGGCGTGGTTGCCGAAGTCCTGGAGGCCGTTGACGGAGCCGATGTTGACGATGGCGCCGCGGCCGGAAGCCACGAGGTGCGCAAGCGCGGCCCGGGAGCAGCGGTAGGCGCCGGTCAGGGTGAGGTCGAGGTCGCGGGCCCACACCTCGTCCGGCTCGTCCTCGAAGAGCGGGGCGTCGGGGGTGCAGCCGTAGGCGTTGTTGACCAGGACGTCGAGCGAACCGAAGGCATGCACGGCGTGCGCGACGGCCGCCTCGACCGACGTCCGGTCCGCCACATCGCAGATGAACGCCTCGGCGCTCCCACCGAGTTCACGGATCGACGAAGCCGTCTTCTCCGCCTCACCCAAGTCCACGTCGGTGACGAGTACGTGGGCGCCTTCCTGGGCCAGCCTGCGGGCGGTGGCCGCGCCGATGCCGCGGGCCGCGCCCGTGATCAGAATCCCGTGTGCCTCGAAGCGCCTCATCGCAGTCATGGCAGGGAAAGTACTGCCATGATCGTCGCGGCGACAGATACCGTGCGCCCATGTCCGCGTTCATCCAACAACTCCCGGCGCTGATCGGCGTGGTCATCGGTGCCCTCGGCTCGTACCTGGCGATCGTGCGGGGCGATCGGGCTCGCTTCCACCGCGAGCAGACGGCCCGGTGGGAGGAACGGCGGCTGGCCGTGTACGGCGACTACGCGCGGTGCCTGAAGAAGACGATCACGCTGACGTACCGGGTCGCGGCCCATCTCGGCAACGACCCGCACCCGCACCCCTTGTCGCCGGACGAGGCGGCGCCCCTGCTGGCCGAGGCCGCGGACGCCGGGGACCCGGCCGGCGAGGCTCTGCTGCTCCTGGGCACCCCGGAGGTGGTGGAGAAGGCGCGGGCCTGGGTCGTCATCGTGATGGAGATGGAGCGGTTCCTCAACGAAGGGACACGCGATCCCGAGGCATGGCAGGCCCTGCTCGAACGCCAGCGCGTCGGACGCCAGGGGTACTACGCCGCGGTCCGCGACGATTTGGCCCTGCCGACCGGGCATCCGGCGACGTGGCAGGTTCCACCACTCCGGATCCGCACGTGACTTCTTTCGCTCAGCGATAGCCCGTCGGGTCGGCCGGCTTGCCCGCGTCCTGGACCTCCACGAGGTAGCGCCAGGCGTCCGGGCGACTGCCGTCGCGGTCGGTGAAGCCGTACACCTGGGCGAGCTGCCCGCTGGAGAGCGACTCCCCGTTCCAGCGCGCCACGTCCGGATCGGCGGCCAGGGCGGCGACGGCGCGGCCGACGTAGTACGGCGTCTCGGAGATCCCGAAGTGCGGGACGCGTTCCAGGGCGTCCCGCCAGTTCTCCTCGGTCACGCCGAAGGTGTCGAGCATCATCTCCGAGCGCAGCCACCCGGGGGTGAGGGCCACGGCGGTGGCGCCGCGCGGTCCCAGTTCCTGGCCCAGGGCGAACGCCATGCGCAGGACGGACGACTTGGCGAGGTCGTAGAAGAAGGAGACCCGGTAGGTGTCCCGGTTGTACTCGGCGGTGCCGTCGGTCATTTCGACGACGAGGCCGCCGGGGTGGCGCAGCAGCAGGGGCAGCGCGTGGTGGTTGGTGATCGCGTGCGTCTCGACGGCGAGGCGCAGCAGCCTCAGGCCGTTGTCGAGGTCGTGCTCCCAGACCGGGGTGTCCCACTCGAAGTACTTCTCGCCGCCCCAGATGTCGTTGACGAGGACGTCGAGGCGGCCCTGTTCATCCGCGATGCGGGTGACCAGGGCCCGTACCTCGGAGGGATCGAGGTGGTCGGTGGGGACCGCGATGCCCCGGCCGCCCGCCGCCGTGACGAGGTCCGCGGTGTCCTCGATCGTCTCCGGGCGGTCGTATTCGGAACGGCGCTCGCGCGTGCTGCGCCCGGTGACGTAGACGGTGGCGCCGGCCGCGCCGAGTTCGACGGCGATCCCGCGCCCCGCTCCGCGGGTGGCTCCGGCGACCAGGGCGACCTTGCCTGCCAACGGTCCTGCCATGTCCGACCTCCGTGTTCGTGGCGCTCACGGGCTGCCTTCGCCCATGTGTCCCTACGAGCGTGCCCCGGAAGTCGGACACCTTCTGTCAGGATTCGCTGAGCCGTCGCGTCGTGTCCCGGCCCGTCGGCGTACGTCAGTGACCGCGCGCGATCCACTCCTCCAGGTGCGGGGCCTCCGCGCCGATCGTGGTCGTCTCGCCGTGTCCGGTGCGCACGACCGTGTCCGCCGGCAGGACGAGCAGCCGGTCCCTGATCGACTCGATGATCGTCGGGAAGTGGGAGAAGGAGCGGCCGGTGGCCCCCGGGCCGCCGTGGAAGAGCGTGTCGCCGGTGAAGACGGTGCCCAGGCCCGGGTCGTACAGGCAGACCGCGCCCGGGGCGTGGCCCGGAGTGTGCAGCACGGTCAGGTCGGCGCCGGCCGACTCGATCACCTGGCCGTCCTGCAGCCAGGCGTCGGGGAGGCGGTCGGGATGGGTCTGCTTCCACAGCGGAAGGTCGTCCGGGTGCAGCCAGATGGTGGCACCGGTGCGTTCCGCGAGGGCAGGGGCGGCGTCGATGTGATCGTTGTGAGCGTGTGTGCACACGATCGCCAGCAGTCGCCGCTCCCCCACCGCCTCGGCGATGGCGTCGGCGTCATGCGCGGCGTCGATGACGATCGCCTCGTGATCGTTTCCTACGATCCAGACGTTGTTGTCGACGTCCCAGGTGCCGCCGTCGAGCGAGAACGTGCCCGAGGTGACGAGGTGTTCGATGCGCGTGGTCATCACAGCACCACCACCGAACGCAGCACGTCGCCGTGGTGCATCCGCTCGAAGGCGGGCTCCACCTCGTCCAAAGCGATCGTCTCGCTCACGAACGCGCCCAGATCCAGGCGGCCCTGAAGGTGCAGGTCGATCAGCATCGGGAAGTCGCGGGAGGGCAGACAGTCTCCGTACCAGGACGACTTGAGGGCGCCGCCGCGTCCGAAGACGTCGATCAGCGGCAGTTCGAGCTTCATGTCCGGGGTGGGTACGCCGACGAGGACGACCGTGCCCGCGAGGTCACGGGCGTAGAAGGCCTGCTTGTACGTCTCCGGGTGGCCCACGGCCTCGATGACGACGTCGGCGCCGAATCCGCCGGTGAGTTCGCGGATCGCCTCGACAGGGTCGGTCTCACGGGAGTTGACGGTGTGCGTCGCGCCGATCTTCTCGGCGGTCGTCAGCTTGCGGTCGTCGATGTCCACGGCGATGATCTTCGCCGCGCCCGCGAGCCGGGACCCGGCGATCGCCGCGTCGCCGACGCCTCCGCAGCCGATGACCGCGACCGTGTCGCCCCGGCCGACGTTGCCGGTGTTGATGGCGGCCCCGATCCCGGCCATCACTCCACAGCCGAGCAGCCCGGCCACCGCCGGCGAGACGGCCGGGTCGACCTTGGTGCACTGTCCGGCGGCGACGAGGGTCTTCTCGGCGAAGGCGCCGATGCCGAGGGCCGGGGACAGTTCGGTGCCGTCCGTCAGGGTCATCCTCTGCTGGGCGTTGTGCGTGTTGAAGCAGTACCAGGGCCGCCCGCGCCGACAGGCCCGACACTGTCCGCACACCGCCCGCCAGTTGAGGATGACGAAGTCACCGGGCGCGACGTCCGTGACGCCGTCGCCGACCGACTCCACGATCCCGGCCGCCTCGTGGCCGAGCAGGAACGGGAAGTCGTCGTTGATGCCGCCCTGCTTGTAGTGCAGGTCGGTGTGGCAGACCCCGCACGCCTGGACCTTCACCACGGCCTCTCCCGGGCCCGGATCCGGCACGACGATGGTCTCGACACGCACCGGCTCGTTCTTGCCCGGTGCGATCACGCCCCGTACTTCCTGCGCCATGTCAGTGAGCCCTTCCGTAGATCGACGTTCCCTCAACCGACCCTACGGTGTGACCGACCGGTAGCAGACCAGGGAAGGTCCTGGGAGGTGATCACACGGCCGAGCACGCCGGCGTGACGGTTGCCTCGATGAGGAGCCCCCACGGCATCGGTGATGCGGAAGCCGTCGAGTAACTGGTCCTCGTCCGACCCGACACCGAGCGCGAGCAGTCGGTGCGGCACCTGGGCCAGGGCCTCGGTGACGTGATGGGCGCGCTCGGCGCGGAAGCCGTCGAGCAGCAGACACAGGTGGCGTCTCCAGGCGGGCGGGGCGACGTCGCGGGTGGCCGGATCGATGCGGCTCCGCGACGCCTGGACCTGGGCGACCTCGAGGACACCCGGCACCGCTACCGCAGCCGGCGCGCCTACGAGGCGGCCAACCTCGCCGCCGTCATGTTCAGCCGGGGAGCGCCTCGCCCTCCTCCGCTGCGGGACAAAGCCAGCGCCGAGGCCGCCGCACCGGAGTTCCGAGTGCGGGGGCCCCGAGCCGGTGTGTTTCGCGGACACGGTCGCCCGGATGCGCCGCGACGGTGTCATGACGTATCTCGAACTGGGCCCGGGCGAGGCACTGGCCCCTCTGCTCGACGGCTGCCCGCCGGACGGAAGCGACAGCCCGCGGGTCCTCTCGACGGCACGCGACCGGCCAACCCTGCACGGGAGTTGACCCGTTGTCGTTGCGCGCCCGCTGCGACGTAGCCTGAATGCTCCGCACCGACTCCCGCAAGGAGCGCCGTGAGCCTGACCGACGCCCAGTCCGATGTGCCCGCGTGGCGCCTGCTGCTCGGGTACGTACGACCCCATCGATGGGCGCTGTTCGCGGGCGCGCTGCTGGCGCTGGCGACCGGGGGCACCGGCCTGGTACTGCCGCTGGTGGCGCGGGGGCTCATCGACGACCTGTCGCACGACCGGCCCATCGGCCGGGCACTGATCGGCATGGCGGCACTGGTGGTCACCAACGCGGCGGTGGGCGCGCTGGGTTCGTATGTGCTGCGGCGGACCGCGGAGTCGGTGGTCCTGGGAGCGCGGCGCACCCTGTCGTCGTATCTGCTGCGGCTGCGCATACCGGCCGTGGACCGCAGCGAGCCGGGCGACCTGATGGCCCGCATCACCTCCGACACGACCCTGCTGCGCGAGGTGACGACCGACTCCCTCGTCGGCCTGGGCACCGGGGGCCTCACCCTCGTCGGGACGGTGGTGATGATGGGCCTGGTCGACGTGGTGCTGCTCGGCGTCACGCTGGGCGTGATCCTGTGCGCGGGGACGGTACTCGGGGTGATCGTGCCGCGCATCAACCGGGCCAGCAAGCAGGCGCAGGACGCCGTCGGCGTGATGGGCGCCGCGCTGGAACGGATCCTCGGCGCGCTGCGCACGGTCAAGGCGTCCGGCGCGGAGCACCGCGAGGAGGAGACCATCCACGCGGCCGCTGAGGAGTCGTGGCGGCAGAGCGTGCGGGCGGCCAAGTGGTCGGCGGCCGCGGGCAATACGGCCGGTCTGGCGATGCAGATCGCCTTCATCACGGTGCTCGCGGTGGGCGGCGCGCGCGTCGCGACGGGCGCCATCGACGTGGGCACGCTGGTCGCGTTCCTCTTGTACGTGTTCTATCTGATGTCGCCGATCCAGCAGGTGGTCGGCGCGATCACGCAGTACCAGACGGGCGCCGCCGCGCTCGCCCGGATCCAGGAGGCGCTGCGGCTGCCCGCCGAACCGGCCGCCCTGCCCGCCCCTTTGCCCACGCCGGGCGCCGAGCCCGCCGTGCTCACCTTCGACGACGTCCGCTTCCGGTACGCCGACGACCTGCCCTACGTCCACCATGGTGTGACGTTCGCCGTCCCGGCTCGCGGCATGACCGCGTTCGTCGGGCCTTCCGGCGCGGGCAAGACCACCGTCTTCTCGCTGATCGAGCGGTTCTACGACCCCGAGGCGGGCGTCATCACCCTGGACGGCCGTGAGCTGGAGCACTGGGATCTGTCCCAACTCCGGTCGGCCATCGGGTATGTCGAGCAGGATGCCCCGGTGCTGTCGGGCTCGCTGCGAGACAATCTACTGCTCGGTAATCCGGCGGCCGACGACGCCGACGTGACGCGTGTGCTGAAAACGACACGGCTCGACGGCCTGATCGCCCGTCTGCCGCGCGGCCTTGACACCCTGGTCGGCCACCGCGGCACCAAGCTGTCCGGCGGTGAGCGCCAGCGCGTCGCCATCGCCCGCGCCCTGCTGCGCCGACCCCGGCTGCTGCTCCTCGACGAGGCCACCTCGCAGCTCGACGCCGTCAACGAAGCGGCGCTGCGGGACACGGTCGCCGATGTGTCCCGCACGACCACGGTGCTGGTGGTCGCGCACCGGCTGTCCACCGTCACGATGGCCGACCGCATCGTCGTCATGGACGCCGGTCGCGTCCGCGCCGTCGGCACCCACCGCGAACTCGTGGCCGCGGACCCGCTGTACGCGGAGCTCGCCGCCACGCAGTTCCTCGCGACCGCCGGCTGAGCGGCTACATCAGGTGCCGGTGGAAGAAGTCGGCGACGGTGTCCCACGTGGGGTCGCACGGCCGCGGTTCGGTCTTCTTTCCGTCGAGGGAAACTACGCTCACCGCGTCCCGCTTCACTCGCGGATCGGTCAGAAAGTCGTTCCACGGGCCGTGGTCGGCGTACGGCAGGGTGATCAGTTCGACGTCGGCGCCCGCCTGGGCGAGGGCGTCGTAGAAGAGTTCGCCCTGCCTGTACGGGACGATCCGGTCGGCCTTTCCGTGCAGGATCAGGAAGGGCGGGGCGTCCGGGCGGACGTACGTCAACGGGCTGGCGCGGCGGGCGAGTTCGGGCCGGTCCTGGAGGGGGCTGCCCAAGAGGCGGGACTCCGCTGACTCCGGGTCGTCGTGCCCGTAGGGACTTCCGGGAAACCGGGTGAACTCCTGGAGGGTGCCGGGGAGCATCTGGGCGTCCATGCTCAGCAGGTCGGTCGGCGGGTAGACGGGGACGGCGGCGCGGATGCCGTCGACGGTGAGCGCGGCCAGCGCCGCGGCCCAGCCTCCGGAGGACTCGCCGAACATCCCCACGCGCTCGGGGTCGAGGGCGTACGCGGCGGCGTTGGTGCGCAGATGGCGGATCGCCTCTTCTATGTCGTGCAGCTGCCCGGGGAAACGGGTCTGCGCGCTGGAGCGGATGGCGAGTCCGGCAACGGCGAAGCCGCGCGGGTTGAGCCGCCGGGCGACCACCTCGGCGTCGTCGCGCCCGGTGTCGGCGAGCCAGCCCGAGCCACGGCTCCAGATCACCAGCGGCCAGGAGCCCGCGCCGTCCGGGACGTACAGGTCGATCAGCCGGCCGTCGAGTCCGCCGCCGTAGGCGATGTCCTTGAGTTCCTTGGCCATGGACCAGCTCTCCTTCTATGGTGATGTTCTCTTTCCGTCACTACGGGCGGCCGCCTGCTCGGCGACCACTCCAAACTAGGCGGGAAGACCCGTCCCACCCGGATACACAGGCGACTGATCATGGTCAAAAACCGACACACGGCCGGGCAGGCCATCCCCGAGGTCGCCTTCGCGGCGCCCGTCGGCACACCCGTGGGCCTGGAAGTGATCACACTGGCCGACCTGCGCGCCAGGGCCCGTGCCCGAGGGACGGACCTCGGCGCGCCGCAGCGCCCGGGCTTCCACCACGTGCTCACGCTGACCTCCGGCGCGCTGCGGCAGACGGTGGACTTCGCCGGATACGTCCTCGAGCCGGGCTCATGGCTGTGGGTGCGCCCCGGTCAGGTGCTGCAGTGGGGCCCTCTCGAGGAGGCCGAGGGAACACTGATCGTCTTCGAACGGGACTTCCCGGACGCGGCCACCGTCGGTGCGGCCCGGCTCGACGATCCGCACGCGCGTGTGCTGCACACCCCTGCCACCGAGGACGCCGAGGCGCTGTGGGTGGCCACGGCTCACCTGGAGCGCGAGTTCCGGGCCCGGGGGCGGCTGCCGCTCGACACGCACATCGCCGTGGTGCGCCATCTCCTCGACGCCCTGATCCTGCGGGTGGCCCATCTGGAGGCTTCCGGCAGCCGGGCCGCAGAGCCCGGCGAAACGTTCCTGCGTTTCCGGGAGGCGGTCGAGCGGGACTTCGCCCGAACACGCCGGGTGGACGACTACGCCGCCGCTCTCGGCTACTCCGCCCGCACGCTGTCCCGGGCTGCCCTGGACTCGGCGGGCGTCGGCGCCAAGGAGTTCATCGACCGCCGGGTCGTCCTGGAGGCGAAGCGGTTGCTCGCCCACACCGACCACGCCGCCGCCCGCATCGCCGCCCAGCTGGGCTTTTCCAGCGCCACGAACTTCGCCAAGTACTTCCACCAGCGCGCCGGACAGGCCCCGATCGCGTTCCGCGTCGCCGTACGGGGCCGGACACAGACGCTCTCCGAGTGAAGGAGACTCCACCAGGCGCACAACGACAGCGAGCCCCGGCAGAACGTCGAGGTTCCGCCGGGGCTTGCTCGCGATACCGACCCGTGCCGGTACGGGCCTAGCCCTCGACGGCCGAGAGCAGCCCCGTGACGGGCGCTGCCAGGTCGGTCAGCTGACGCAACTCGTTCAGCTGGTTGAGCCGCGAGAGCTGACTGGAGGGCCGCGGGAATTCGTCCCGTCGCTCCGCGGGGATGCCGGTCAGCGCGAGCGAGTCGAGCTGGGCGATGGGGTTCAGCGTCCCCGCGTCCGGGGCCTCTGAGCCCGCCGCGTTCGCCATCGGCGCGGCGAAGCCCGTGACGCCGACGGCGAGACCAACGGCGGCGACCATACGTCGTGTTGAGATCATGCATTCAGCAACGGTCGCCGCGCCCGGGCGGACACGGCCGTGCCCCGTCGCTCACCCGGGAGGCTCATCGGCCCGCTGCGCTTGCCGAGGAACCCGCGGCGGAGGACGCTCAAAGGAGAGGCCCTTCGCGGCCCGCTCCTCGCCGGGCCGCGGCCTTCCAAGGAGGTCACCATGGGCACCGCGGCAGCCCCCGCTTTCGACACCGAAGCGCTACGTCGGGGCATTGAAGGACACAGTGCGGCAGATCTCCTGTCGCTCTACGCGGACGACGCGGAACTGCGCGTCGTCGACCGCAACACCCAGCCGAGCCACCCGATGGTCAAACACGGTCGCGGCGAGATCGCCGACATGCTCAACGACGTCTACGGCCGGGACATGACGCACAGGTTGGAGCAGTGCGTGGTCCAGGACGACCACGTCGCCTTCTCCGAGTCCTGCCAGTACCCGGACGGGGTGAAGGTACTGAGCACGTCGATGATGTCGTTGCGCGACGGAAAGATCGTCGAACAGACGCTGCTCCAGGCGTGGGACGAGTAGGAAGGAACTGGCCGAAGGTCCAGGTCACGTCATGTCTGAACTGGACCTTCTCGGCGAGTGCGGCCATGGGCCGGTCGCGGGCGCAGCGTTCTCGGCTGCCACGACCAGTTTCCGCAGCAGGTCGGACAGGGTTCGCCTCCGTGCTGCGGTGAGCGCTGCGAGCAACGCTTTCTCACCCTCGTCCTCCGACACCGCGTGCCGCTCCAACGCGTCATATCCGGCTTCGGTGAGCCGTACCTCCACGCGCCGGCGGTCGGCCGCGTCGTGCGAACGGGTGATCAGCCCGGCGTCCTCCAGCGGGCCGAGCCGGGCCGACAGGGCTCCCCGGGTCAGGCCGAACATGTCGGCGAGTTGCGACGGGCTCGCCGAGTAGGGCGGGCCGAGCCGACGCAGCATCAGCGGCATCCTGAACTGCCAGTGCTGGAGCACGTCCGAGACGAGGGTGTCACGGCGGCCCTGCGCCTCGTGCCGGGCCAGGATCGCGAGCCGGGCGAAGATCGCCTCCTTGACCGGGTCCATCCAGTCGACCTCCTTCGACCGGAGCGCGACATGCCGGTCGGCCGAATCCGTCCTCGTGCCGTCGGACATCGCACGGCCGGACGTCGTCCCGTCGGACGGTTCTGTCGCAGGGAACCGCCCCGGCTTCCCCGCGGTTCGGACACCTTGCGGCCGCGGCCGTCCGGGTAGAGGTCGATCACGACGCGCCCCGCCTGCGTCGCGCACTGACGAACACCGCAAGCACCACCCCGACGGCCGTACCGCTGGAGGAACTGTCCGCCGCCATACGTGAGTTGCGGATCCAAGGACGCTGGGAGCGGGCGACGAGGCTGCTGACACCGCCGACGCGACCGATCCTCAGGCCCGCGCCGTGTTCGCCGCGGTTGCCGCCGAACTCGCCCTGGACAGCGGCTGGTTCGGCGGGACCAGTCTGGCCGGGGGCCCGACTCGACGCCGCGGAGAAGGTCTTCGAGGGGGCTCGCCCCGACGGCCGCTGGGACCTCGAGACCTCGATCTCGTTCGGCTGCGCCACGGCAGGCGTGTGACACGCGAGCCTCCGAAAGGGCCCGCTCAATTGGAAAGGCGGGCCCCGCTCAGCGCATCCACGCGCGGTACGACATCACGTCCCCGGCCTTGAGGCCGTACTCGGGATCCGCCTTGGTGACGGTGTCCTCCATCCCGAGTACGGCGCCGGTCGCCGGATCCAGGATCAGCATCAGGCGGCCGGAGCGGGCCGTGTCGTCGTACACGTAGGCCTGCCCCTGCCTGCCCAGCCGGTCGGTGACCGCTCCGGCCGGGCGCAGCCCCTTCGCGTCGGCGAGGACGCGGGCGAGCGCCGCGTTCTCGCGGCTGCCGAGCGTCCAGTTGTCCAGCAACTCGGCCACAGCGTCGAGGAGTTCGGACGTGTCCATCGCATCGAGGCGGTCGATCTCGTCGAGGTAGGCGCGCAGCCGCTCGGCGTCGTGCGGGGGCCGGGCCCACGGCGGGGCGTCGCTCCAACTCGGCGGATACGTCTGCCGGCTGAGGACATGGCCGTCCTCGACCGTGCGCGGGACGGGGTCGGCGTCGGTGATGACCGGCTTGCCGGGATGGTTCGGGTCGGTCGCCACGACGAGTTCCGTGTGGCTGCCGTCGGCCTTCCAGCGCACGACGCGTTCCTCGGGGAGGGTGATCGGCGGCCGGGCCTCGGCCCCGGAGGTCAAGCTCATGCTCCACGTCTGGACGTGCGTGCCCTGGCGCAGCGGGAGCGAGCCGTCGGATGCCGCGCGGTCGGCGATCCGGTCCAGGGGTACGGGGGTGGAGCCGGCCTCGACGACCAGCGGGCGCGGGGCGGCCGCGGCGGGCATGGTGGTCGATCCCGACAGCGTGAGGGTCAGGACGACGACGCCGACCACGCCGGCGGTGCCCAGGCTCCAGGCCCAGCGGCCCAGTCGACGGGGGCGCCCGCTGTGGAGCAGCTGGTTGAGGCGGCGCTCCGCGTGCTGGTTCAGCGGGCGGTCCTGGAAGCGGGGGTCGCCGGACGGCACGGGGTTGGCGCGGCGCAGCAGTTCGAGTTCGTCAGCCATGGCCGTGCTCCTTCGGGGTGTCGCGGCGGGGCGTTCCGATGCCGGGGGCCACGGTCATCTGCAGGCGGTCGATCTCGGCTCTGAGGCGGCGACGGGCGCGGTGCAGCCGCATCGCCGCGGCCCGGTTGCCGCAGCCGAGGGCGACGGCGACCTCGTCGATGCCGAGTTCCTCCCAGGCCGTCAGGCGCAGTACTTCCCGGTCGGCCGCGGAGAGCCGGGCCAGGGCCTCGTGCACCCAGTCGCCCGGCGACTCGGAGTCGGGGCCCGCGACGACCTGGTTGCCCTGCGCGCTTTCGTCGTTGCCGAGCCGGTCGACGAGCCTGCGGCGGCGCCCGTAGCCGCGTACGGCATTGGCCAGACAGTGGCGTGCCACGCCGTACAACCAAGGCAGGGGCGACGGCGGGAGATCGGACCGGCGCCGCCAGGCGACGGTGAAGACCTCCGCCACCACCTCCTCCACATCACTGCTCCGGCCGTCCAGTCGCCGCGCAACATAGCGGCTGACCGCCCAGTAGTGCTCGCGATAGGCAGCGGCGAAGGTCTCGTCGTTGCTCATAATCCGTAGGTGTCCGGCAGGTTCGCGAGCGTCACACCCGCCGATGTGACGCTCGTCGCTTCGCTCCAGTGTGACGGCGAGGCGGGCGCCGGACACAGGCGGAGCATGGAGAGCAACACTGTTACGGCGCTGCCCGCACCCGTCCCCGTGCGTGCGCGGCGTCCTGGACTCGCCGCGGTGAAGTGGCTGACCACCACCGACCACAAGACGATCGGCACGCTCTATCTGGTCACGGCGTTCGGGTTCTTCTGCGTCGGCGGGGTGATGGCGCTGCTGATGCGCGCGGAGCTGGCCCGGCCGGGACTGCAGATCATGTCGAACGAGCAGTTCAATCAGGCGTTCACGATGCACGGCACCGTGATGCTCCTGATGTTCGCCACCCCGTTGTTCGCCGGATTCGCGAACTGGATCATGCCGTTGCAGATCGGTGCGCCCGATGTGGCGTTTCCGCGGCTGAACATGCTGGCCTACTGGCTCTATCTCTTCGGCTCGCTGATCGCCGTCGGCGGGTTTCTGACGCCGCAGGGCGCCGCCGACTTCGGCTGGTTCGCGTACGCGCCCCTGTCGGACGCGGTGCATTCGCCGGGCATCGGGTCCGACATGTGGATCATGGGGCTGGCCTTCTCGGGCTTCGGCACGATTCTCGGCTCGGTCAACTTCATCACGACGATCATCTGTATGCGTGCGCCCGGCATGACGATGTTCCGCATGCCGATCTTCGTGTGGAACGTGCTGCTGACCGGTGTGCTCGTCCTGCTGGCTTTCCCGGTTCTCGCGGCGGCGCTGTTCGCCCTGGAGGCTGACCGCAAGTTCGGCGCTCACGTCTTCGACGCGGCGAACGGCGGCGCGCTGCTGTGGCAGCACCTCTTCTGGTTCTTCGGCCATCCGGAGGTGTACATCATCGCGCTGCCGTTCTTCGGAATCATCAGCGAGGTCATTCCGGTCTTCTCCCGCAAGCCGATGTTCGGTTACATGGGCTTGATCGGCGCGACGATCGCCATCGCGGGACTGTCCGTGACCGTATGGGCGCACCACATGTACGTCACGGGTGGGGTGCTGCTGCCGTTCTTCTCCTTCATGACGTTCCTGATCGCCGTCCCGACGGGAGTGAAGTTCTTCAACTGGATCGGCACCATGTGGCAGGGGTCCCTGTCCTTCGAGACGCCGATGTTGTGGGCCACCGGATTCCTGGTCACGTTCGTCTTCGGTGGTCTGACCGGTGTGATGCTCGCTTCACCCCCGATGGACTTCCCCGTCTCGGACACGTATTTCGTGGTGGCGCACTTCCATTACGTGATCTTCGGTACGGTCGTGTTCGCGATGTTCTCCGGATTCCACTTCTGGTGGCCGAAGTTCACCGGAAGGATGCTCGACGAGCGCCTGGGAAAGATCACCTTCTGGACGCTGTTCATCGGCTTCCACGGCACGTTCCTCGTCCAGCACTGGCTGGGCGCCAATGGGATGCAGCGCCGGATTCCCGACTACCTGGCCGTGGAGGGCCTCACGACGCTCAACACGGTGTCGACCATTTCGTCCTTCCTGCTCGGCCTGTCCTTCCTGCCGTTCTTCTACAACATCTGGAAGACCGCCAAGTACGGCGAGAAGATCGAGGTCGACGATCCATGGGGATACGGCCGTTCGCTGGAGTGGGCCACGTCCTGCCCCCCGCCGCGGCACAACTTCCTCACCCTGCCGCGTATCAGCTCCGAATCCCCCGCCTTCGACATGCACCACCCCGAAATCTCCGTTGCGGGAGCCCAGTTGGAGACGGTGCGGAAGGAACTGCGATGACCGCGATGGACAACCGCCCGCTCGAGACGGGTGCCCTGATCAAGGAGCTCGAGGGCCACCTCCTCATCGAGGCCACCCGCGCCGAGGGACGCGTCGAAGCCGCTCGTTTCACGCGCGGGCTGATGTGGCTGACGGACACTCAGCGGGAGGAGGTGGAGGCTCGCTTCCAGGACACCTACCTCGCGCTCACCCGGCGTTCCTGGGAGCGCACCGCGCGACGCGGCGGAGAATTGCGGGACGAGTACGAGGAGAGGTACCGCTCGCTGCGTCGGCGGCTGTGCGGTGGATTTCTGCTCGGCGCCGCGGTCGCACTGGGGGCGGTCGTCCTGCTGACCGTGCCGAGCGGCTGAGGTCACGCCGAAAGCGCTCCGGCGCTGACGGGATCACCGGCCTTGGAGGAGCATCTGCGAGGCCTGGTCCAGGAGGTCACGCAGGACGGACAAGTAGGTCTCGTCGCCGCCGAGTTCTTCCAGCAGGCGGTGGCCCTCGCCGCGGAGCTCGTCGATGTCCTTCGCGTACTGCCGTAGAACAGCGGGCGCGAGAAGGATGTCGGTGAGTTCCGCGCGGGCGTGCGGCGATTTCCGCGCCGCGGCGTGCAACCCGAGTACGTACTCCGTGGAATGGGGCGCCGTCTCGCCCAGGGCGCACGCGAGCAGATAGGTCACCGTGCCGTTCAGGAGGTCCTCGTTGCGGCCGGACAGGATGTCTTCCTGGTCATTGAATATCTGCCACAGGATCCCGAAGACATCGCCGAACTCGCGCCACAGTTGCACCCTCTCCTTCGCCGCACCCGCCAGTTCCGCGGCCATGGCCGTGACCATGCTGAAGGGAGCGCCGGATTTCCCCAGGTACGCCGCGACGACCGAATCGCGCGTGGCGGCACCCACGTCCCCGCGCAGATCTCTCAGCTGGCCTTCAGTCGCGGTGATCCAGCACTGCACGATCTCGGCCGACAGAGTGCCGCGCACCGACTCCGGAATCCGCTGCGACTGGACGACGAGAAGGGGCAGCGGATTTCCGCTGATGACCGCGGCGAGCAGCGCCTCACTCTCGCTGAGGTCGCCGGCGGCGAACGCTCCCTGGCCATCGGCCAGATCGTCGAGACAGCACGCCGAAGTCCACCACAGCTCATGGACGACGGCCAGCGGAACAGCCGGTTCAGGCGCTCCGGTCTCGACGGCATGCACGATCATCGGCAACACCGACAGGGGATACGTGAACGTGCGCTGCTCCAGGAGTTCGGCGACTGCCGTCCGCACCACGCGGCCGATGGGCCGAGAAGTTCGAGTGCTGCTTCCCTCTCCGCCTCGATATCGGTGGATACCTCGCGATGCAGATCCACATACGACAACGCATTCACGTGAGCCGCCCCCATGGCTGAGATCAATCGAGCATCGATTCGATCATTGCGGTAGGAGGAGATCCAGAGCGATTTTCCGCCGTGGCCGGTTCACGGCTGCGCGACGTCGGCCGCGAATCCCGTCATACTGACCGTCGTGCGAGTAGCGATCATGACCGCGGGGTCGCGGGGCGAGGTGGCACCGTACACCGGACTCGGGCACGGCCTCGCGTGCGCCGGGCACGAGGTCACTCTGGTGACGCATGGGTGTTTCGAGCGCTTGGTGACCGGTTCCGGGGTGGGGTTCCACCCGCTGCCCGTCGATCCGCGGGCCGAGCTGGAGTCCGCGCGAGGGCAGGGCCTGCATCGCAGTACCACCGGGGCCGGGAAGCTCATCCGGGTCGTCGAGATGGCGCGGGCGCTCGTCGGGCAGATGACCGACGACCTGATCGCGGCCGCCCGCTCCAGTGACGTACTCCTGCTGTCCAGTTCCCTGGGACCGCTCGGGCACGCCGTCGCCGAGGGGCTGTCGCTGCCCAGCATGGGCGTCTACCTCCAACCGCTCGCTCCCACAAGGGAGTTCGCGCCTCCGGTGACCGGCGTCCGCTCGTGGGGCCCCGCCGTGAACCGGGCGGCCGGACATGGAGTGAATCTGGCCGTCGAGCGGGTCTTCGCGGGCGGCGTACGCACCCTGCGGGCCCGGCTCGGGCTGCCCCGTATCGGCCCCGGTGCCGCGCGACGCGCCCGCGAGCGGCAGGGCTGGTCCGTGCAGCACGGCTTCAGCCCGCTGGTGGTGCGCAGGCCGCGCGACTGGCGCGCCGGGCTCGATGTGGCCGGCTACTGGTGGCCGTACGACGGTAGGGACGCCCAGCTTCCCTCGGCGCTCAGGGACTTCCTCGACGCCGGGCCTCCCCCGGTCTTCGTCGGCCTGGGCAGCGCCACCGTGCCCGATCCCGAACGGCTGAGCGCCGAGGTCGTCCGTGCCCTTCGGGCGGCCGGGCTGCGTGGGGTGATCCAGCGGGGATGGGGGGAACTGCGGGGCAGCGGTGACGACATGTTCACGGTGGGCGAGGTGCCGCACTCCGTGCTGTTTCCTCGGATGGCCGCGGTGGTGCATCACGCGGGGGCGGGGACGACGGCGGCCGGGTTGCGGGCCGGGGTGCCGGCCGTGCCCGTGCCGATCCAGTTCGACGAGGGGTTCTGGGCCGCCCGGCTCGTGTCCCTCGGCGTGTCGCCCGGGGGTGTGCCGCTGCGAAGGCTCAGCGCCGAGCGGCTGGCGTCGGCTCTCGAGCGGGTCACGAGGGAGCCCTCGTATAGGCGGCGGGCGCGGGACCTTGCGGGGCGCATTGGCATGGAGGACGGGGTGGGGCCCGTCGCCGAGGCGGTGCGCCGGCTGGCGGGCTGAACACCGGCGGTTTTTCGCCCCCTCCGCCCCTGCCCTTCCCGTATCTGGGTGGCTCCGCCCCCCAGACCCCCCTTGTCGCGCTTCGCGCTCGTCCTCAAACGCCGGACGGGCTAAAGAATCCAGTCCGCCGGGCGCAGGATTCCCAGCAACTGCCGGACGAGTTCCTCGACCACCGCGTCGAGGGTCGCGTCCACCCAGCCCGCGCGCCAGTCGTGCAGGAGGCCGTTGACGCTGCCGATGAAGGCGGTCGCGGCGATCCGGTAGTCGCGCGGCGCCGCCTCCCCGCGTGCGGCGGCGGCCGCCGCCTCGGCGCAGATGAAGTCCACCCAGCGGGCGCGACGGGCGAGACGCTGTTCCTCCAGCCGCGGGCTCACCCCGATGATTTCGACGAAGGTGATGCGGATCCGGCGCGGGTCGCTCGTGACGTTCGCGGCGTAGGCGCGGAAGATCGCGGTGGCTCGCTCGGCGAGCGGCAGCTCCCGCGCTTCGGCGAGCGCTTCCAGGGCGGCCTCCTCGGCCCAGTCGTTGACCTGGAGGTGCAGGGCGGCCAGCACGTCCTCCAGGGTGCGGAACTCCTCGTAGAACTGGCGTGTCGAGTGGCCCGCCGCCTCGCTGAGCGCCGCGACGGTCGTGGACCGGAAGCCGGGACTGTCGCCGAACAGCTGTAGCGCGGCGTCCAGGAAGCGGCGGCGCCGCTCGGCCTGCCGCTCCTCGGCGGTCCTGCCCCCGTAACGGCCGGTGGGCTGTTTGAGCCTGCCCGCCACGCGTTCCTCCCTCACCGCTGCGACCAACCCAGCACTCGGACGATTTTGTCGTGTACGGACCCTTGTGTAGAGGGCCACCCCTTCCTTACTTTCCAGTAAGTCAACTCTGAACGCGGGCGTGTTCAGACTTCCCTTGTCATGCCCTCGCCATTCGCACTCCCCACTACGACAAGGACCCACCATGGCTGTCCTCAGACCCGGGCACTTCTGTTCCCTCGCCGCCGCTCTCGCCCTGACCCTCGGCGGCACGGCGACCGCCGCCACCGCAGAGGCCTCCGCCGCCGATCTGCGCGAGGTGATGTTCGTGGGCAACAACTGGGACGGCACCGCGGACGTCATCAAGTCCACCGGTGACTTCGCGAAGATCGGCCGGATCAACGTCATCCCGGACAAGGACGAACGGCTCGCGGCGATCAACGCCGATCCCATCAAGTGGGCCTACTTCATGGCCATTCGCAATGGCGTCGGCGAGGGGCACGACCAGTTCGCCGACGACATGTACTCCACGCCCGACGGCAAGTCCGCGGTCGTCTCGCGCCCGAGTTTCGCCGATGTCGTCTCGATCGATCTCGCCACCGGGAAGATCAACTGGCGTTTCCCCGTGGCGGGCTACCGCTCCGACCACATGGCGGTCTCTCCCGACGGCACCCGTGTCGCGGTCTCGGCCTCGACCGCGAACACCGTGCATGTGCTCGACATCAACACCGGTAAGCAGGTCGGCTCCTTCGCCACCGGCGACAAGCCGCACGAGAACATCTTCACCCGCGACGGCAAGTACATATGGAACATGGCCATCGGCGACGTCACCACCGCCCTCGACGACCCGTGGCTGGACTGGACGAAGGGCGACCGGCACATCACGGTCGTCGACGCGGCCACCTTCAAGCAGGTCAAGGTGATCGACATGCGGGAGCGGCTCGACGCGATCGGCCTCACGGACTTCTCGGACGCCGTCCGCCCCGCCGTCTTCTCGCCCGACGAGTCCAAACTGTATTTCCAGGTCTCGTTCTTCAACGGCTTCCTCGAGTACGACGTCACCTCCGACAAGATCACCCGAGTCAAGACCCTGCCGAAGAACCCCGCCACCAGCACCGACCGCACCACCTGGGTCAACGACTCGCGCCACCACGGCCTTTCGATGAACCCGTCCGGCACCAAGCTCTGCGTCGCCGGCACCATGGACGACTACGCGACCGTCGTCGACCGGGCCACCCTCCAGGAAGGCCCGCTCGTCACCGCCTCCAAGCCGTACTGGGCGACCGTCAGCGGCGACGGCAAGGACTGCGTCGTCTCCGAGAGCGGCGCCGACCAGATCACCGCCATCGACTTCGCCACCGGGCAGAAGACCGTGTCGGTGCCGGTCGGCGACCACCCCCAGCGGGTTCGCCTCGGCCATGTGCAGGCGAACTGGGCCAGCCCGTCCGTCAGTTGACCTGTGTCGCGGTCCAGGCCGCCAGTTCGGTCCTGGCCGCGCTCAGCAGGTCGGCGGAAGGAGCGGTCGCCCCGTTCGTGACCAGCGCGTAGTGCACAGTCCCCGAGCCGGGCGCGGTGAGCAGGAGACGGCGGCTGCCGGTACCGCCCGGCTCGGGGGCCACGGCGATCGGCGTGGTGGTGGTGTAGGCGGGCGGGGAGATCGTCGCCCCGAGATCGGACACCACCGTGGTCGCCGAGGTCGGGAAGGACGCCGGCAGGTGGAGCTCCGTGGGGGCGCCGCCGCCGTTGGAGCGCCAGAGCAGCAGACCGTACTGGCCCGATCCGACGAGCTGGGAGACGTGCGGCAGGGTCGAAGGGATCGGATTCCAGCTCAGGGTGGTGGAGCCGTCGCGGGAGCGGTCCTCGTAGGTGAAGGCGACCGTGGTGCCCGCGGTGGCGCTCGGGTAGAGGCGGTCCAGGAGGCGGGCGTCCTGGCGCAGCACCGCCGTGCCCGAGTCGTCGAGGCGTACGGCGGAGAGGTCCTCGTCGTTCCAGGCGTCGCCGGAGGTCAGGACCTTGTCGGGGTTGTCGTTCATCAGTTCGTGATGTCGCCCGTTGTAGAGGTCCCACTGCCACTGGGTGCCGGACAGGACCGGGCCGGAGGAGCCCGCCTTGGACCACCAACTGGAGCCGGGCAGGCGGGAGTCGAGGGCCTGGTACATCGCCTTGACGACCGTCGGGGCCTTGTCCGAGACCGATCCGGAGAGCGGGTGGCCGAACTCGCTGACGATCGCCGCCGTCCCCGCGGCCGAGGCCCGGTCCCGTACCGTGCCGAAGTCGGTGGCGTACTGACCGTCTCCCGCCTTGCCCCACATGAGGATGCCCGAGATGGCTTTCTGGTCGTAGAAGTGGGTGTTGAACACATAGCGCGGGCCCAGTGTGCCCGCGTCCAGCAGGCCTCCCTCCTGCTTCTGGGAGTCGATGTTGGCGTTCCAGAAGAGGTTCGGCTCGACGAAGGCGGCCTTGTCCTGCCAGCCGGCCGCGTCCATACGGGCCCGGAACTTGGCGTAGAACGGCCACAGCACATCGCGTTCCCAGGTGCGGCTGGTCTGCCCTGAGTCGTAGGTGCCCGCGTACGGCTCGTTGAACGGGTCGAAGCCGACGACGCCCGCGAACTCGGCGGTGGTGAGGTGCTGTTTGACGTAGGCCATGGTGGCCTGGGCCGTGTCGAGGAAGGCGCCCTGTACACCGTAGGCGTTGTGCCAGAAGTCGTACGACGCCTGCTTCACGGCGCCGTTCTGCGTGATGTTCTGGCCCCAGAAGAGACAGATTCCGCAGGACTCCTGCGGGTAACTGCCCGCCGTGACCGCCCACTTGGGCGCGCCGTCACCGCTGTACCAGCTGCCCGTGTTGAAGAGATAGCGGGAGGAGAGATCCTGGTGGAAGTCGGGGTATACGCGGATTCCGGCATCGAGGAAGGCGCGCATCTGGTCGGTGGCCGCGGTGAGATACGTGGTGTCGACCTGGCCGCGTACGGGTTCGGCGTGCGCCCAGGACAGCAGGAAGCGCACGGAGTTGCCGCCGCCGAGGGCGCGCAGCGCGGTCGCCGACTTCTTGGCGTCGGCGACCGAGGCGAAGGGCAGCCCGCTGTTCTCCTCCAGCTTGGTCTCGCCGGACACGTTGTAGCCGCGCAGCACGACCTCGCGGCCGAGGCCGTCGGTGAAGCGGCCGTTCGCGACCGTGAGGGTGGCGGCCGCGGGCTGGTCGAACCAGAGGGAGTCGGGGAGTCCGTCCGCGGCGGCGGGTTGGGCGCCCGCCGCCGAGAGGAAGCCGGTGAGGAGTACGAGGACGCCGAGCAGACGCGCACGTAACTTCGACATGTCCATAACAGTCCCGTGTGCACCAAGAGTCGTCAATACCACCTGACTTACGAGTAAGTTGGGCTTCACGCGCCCACTCGCCCCGTAAGGTTCAGGAGGTACTCCTTGCGGTCGAGGGGGTTGAGATCGGTCCTCGACCGCTCCGGGGCCGCGCCTTGCCCGACCGGCGCGTAGTGGTCGAAAACGCAGTCCAGCTCGCCCTCGCCACGTGTCAGCCCCGGGAGTTGCTGCCCGAGTTCATGCACCCGGGCGACCGGGACGAACCCCTCCAGCACACATGTCGCGCCGCGCATCAGCGTGGTCTGTGGAACGGCGCGCTGTTTCGCCAGCACGGGCAGTACCGCCGCGAGCGTGTCCGCCGGGGCCTCCAGGTGGAAGTGGTCCATCGGCTCGTACACCTGACTGCCCGCTTCCCTCAGCGCGCTCATCACCACCAGCGGGGTCAGTCCGCGGAAGTCGGCGCCCGTGCTGGACATGCTCTTGTCGAAGCCCTGGTGCGCGTGGCTCTGCCGGGGTGAGTAACCGGAATGGGTCATGGTGACCGTGCAGTCGGTGACCCGCCACCCGTGGATTCCCTGCGCCAGCGTCTCTCTCACGCTGTCCTCGACCGCCTTGAAGAAGGCGTACGGCATCGCCCCGAGTTCGACTTCCAGACGGAATTCCACCCCGGAGTCCACCGGTGCCGGCTCGATGCGCAGTCCGACGGTCGCGAGAAACGGATTGGCGTCCTTCTTGTTGAACTCGACCGCCGTGCCCGTGCCGACCGGCCGCTCGACGCAGAGGGGCGTCGTCTCGAGGAACAGGACGTCGATGCCGAATTCGTCCGCCAGGGTCGCTTGAATGACCTCCTTCTGCACCTCCCCGTAGAGGGATACGGAGATCTCCTTGCGCACTTCGTCCTGCCGCACATTGATCAGCGGATCCTGTTCGGCGAGTTGGGTGAGCGCGAGATGCAGGGCTCCCTTGTCGGCCGGCCGGCAGGGGACGACGACGGTTTCGAGCGTCGGCGGGGAGAAGTGCCGCTCCTCCCCCGGCGATTTCCGCGGTACGCCGATGGTGTCGCCGATCCGGATGTCGCCCAGCCCCCACAGCTTGCCGATCCGCCCGGCGGCCACGGCCCCCTCCCGGACGGCCGACCCCTGGTCGAATACGCTGATCGCGGTGACCTTCCCCTCCACACCGTCACGGAAGGTCAACCGATCACGGGTCCGCAGGGTGCCGGAGAACATCCGCGCGTACGCGATCTTCTCACCGGCCGGTCCGCGCTCGACCTTGAAGACGCTGCCCGAGACCGGGCCGTCGACGTCACCGTCGGCTCCGGGCAGCAACTCCTTGATCCCGCAGATGAGTTCGGCCACACCCGCGCCCGTCATGGCCGAGCCGAAGAAGACGGGGTGCACCAGGGCGGCCCCGGTCTGCCGTACGAGCGCGGCGCGGAGCCGGTCGTCCGACAGGCGGCCCTCGACATAGGCGGCCAGCAGCTCGTCGTCGTGTTCGGCGAGCAGATCGAGAAGGGGGGCCTGGAGACGGGCAGCGGCGTACGAGGTGAAGTATGCGTCCCGCGAGCCCTGTTCACCGACCTCGCCCATCGGGACGATCGCGTCGGTGAGCCGCTCGGAGATCTTGGCGAGAACGTGCTCGCAGCGTGCTCCGCCACGGTCGATCTTGTTCACGAAGACGAGCGTGGGAATCCGCAGCCGCTGGAGCGTCCGCATCAGCACACGGGTCTGCGCCTGTACGCCCTCCACGGCCGAGACGACGAGTACGGCGCCGTCGAGCACGCCGAGCACCCGCTCCACCTCGGCGATGAAGTCCGGGTGGCCGGGGGTGTCGATCAGATTGACCGTGACGTCGTCGACCACGAACGAGACGACGGCGGATTTGATCGTGATGCCGCGCTGCCGCTCCAGCGCGAGGGAATCGGTCTGGGTGTTTCCGTCGTCGACGCTGCCGATCTCGTCGATGACCCCGACCGTGTGCAGCAGCCGCTCGGTCAGGCTTGTCTTACCGGCGTCTACGTGCGCCAGAATTCCCAGGTTGAGCATATGCACCGGGCGTCATGTCCTTTGAAGTGGGAGTGATTCCTTCCTGGGGGGACATGAACGGTGCGCGCATTGCTGCTCCTTGATCTCCGACGACTTCTTCTCCGAAGTGCAGCAGGCACCGGTGTGCGACGCAACGGATTAACGCTCAACAAACCCGGTCGGAGCATGTTCCCCCGACCGCGCCGGAGCGTTTGGCGGCGGCGGTGACAGGAGCGGACTCTTGAGGAGAACGCACCCCGAGGTGAGAGGAGCCGGTGATGCGTGAAATCCTCCCGGCGCTGCACGAGTGGTACGCGGCGGGGACCCCGTTCGGGCTCGCCACGGTCGTCGCGGTCAGCCGCAGCGCGCCCCGGGACCCCGGGGCGGCCATGGCCGTGGGTCCCGGTGACGAGGTCGTGGGCAGTGTGTCCGGCGGATGCGTCGAGGGCGCGGTGTTCGAGCTGGCCCAGCAGGTCGTGGAATCCGGCGAGGCACGCCTGGAGACGTTCGGGTACAGCGACGAGGACGCGTTCGCGGTCGGGCTCACCTGCGGTGGCGAGATCACGCTGCTCGTCCGACGGGTGTCGCCCGCCGACGACCCGTCCTTCTCGGCGGTGGCCGAGTCGGTGGCGGCGGGCCGCCCGGTGACGGTGGCGACGGTCATGGACGGACCGGCGCCGCGCGGTGCCACGCTCGCCGTGTGGCCGGACGAGGTGTCCGGGTCGCTGGGATCGACCGGCCTGGAGGTGGCGGTCACCGCCGACGCCCGGGGCGAACTGGCCCAGGGCATCACGGGGCAACGGCACTACGGCCCGCAGGGCGAGCGCCGGGAGGACGCCGTCACCGTCTTCCTCGACTCCTTCGCTCCGCCGCCGCGCATGCTGGTCTTCGGCGCGATCGACTACGCCGCAGCGGTGGCCCGCATCGGAGACTTCCTCGGCTACCGGGTCACGGTGTGCGACGCCCGCCCGGTCTTCGCCACGCCGAAGCGGTTCCCGGCGGGCGTGGAGGTCGTCGTCGAGTGGCCGCACCGCTATCTGAGCGCCACGCCGACCGACGCGCGCACGGTGATCTGCGTCCTCACCCACGACCCCAAGTTCGATGTGCCACTGCTGGAGGAAGCACTGCGCCGCCCGGCCGCGTACATCGGGGCGATGGGCAGCCGCCGCACACACGGCGACCGGATGAAACGGCTGGCCGCGGCCGGCCTGTCGGAGCGTGAACTGTCCCGGCTGCGCTCACCCGTCGGGCTCGACCTGGGCGCGCGTACGCCCGAGGAGGTGGCCGTGTCCGTCGCGGCGGAGATCGTCGCGCTGCGGTGGGGCGGCAGCGGAGCGCCCCTGACGGCGACGGGCGGAGCGATTCATCCGAGGTAGCCCGAGCCACGAGGGCGAGTCGAGCCTGCTCCGGGAGGAGCCGATGGATCCGCACCACGAGTTCACCGTCGCGGCGGCACTCGTGGGCTCGCGCATACGGAGTCGGCGGCGCCCGTGCTCCGTCAGCCGCCCTCGGCGCGGTGATCGGCGAGCACCTGCTCCAGGTGGTGCAGTGCCGCGGTTACCCGGGCCGGCTCCTTCTGGAAGAACGGGTCGTCCGGCACCGGCAGCGACCCGGCAAGCGCCCAGCCGCGGCCCCGCGCCCAGGTCGCGTCGTCCACGCCGAGCGCCGCGCGGAAGACGTCCCTTGCCGCGTCGGGGAGGAACTTCCAGGCGGGCAGCACGTCGACGGCCGGATCGCCGACGGCGAGCGTCCCGAAGTCGATGACCGCGCTCAAACGGCCTTCCACCGCCAGCAGATTGCCCGTCGCGAGGTCCCCGTGGATCCACACGGGGGGCGCGTCCCACGCGGGCGCCCCGAGTGCCGCCTCCCACACTGCCGTGACCGCGGCGACGTCGACCATGCCCTTCAACGCCGCGATCTTCGGCCGCACCCGCGCGTCGGCGGCCAGGGAGTCCCGCGTGTCCCCCATCGGCACCCCGCGGAAGGCGTTGCTCTGCTGAGGGCCGGGGCCACCGGTGGCGTCGATCTTCTGCAGGGCGTTGATGAACTCGGCGAGTTCCACGGCCGTCCGCACCGGATCGGCGAGGCCTTCGGCGGTGGCCCTCTCCCCTTCCAGCCACCGGTAGACGGACCAGGGGTAGGGGTAGCCCTCCCCCGGCTCGCCCATCGCCACCGGTGCGGAGACGGCCAGCGGCAGCTGCGGGGCGAGCCGGGGCAACCAGGTGTGCTCGCGTTCCACCTGCCCGGCCCAGTGGGCATAGCGCGGCAGACGGACGGACAGGTCGTCGCCCAGCCGGAAGGTGGCGTTGTCCATGCCCGACAACGGGACGGGTGACAGGGGCAGTTCGGCCCACCGCGGGAACTGTGCGGCGAGCAGACGGCGTACGAGACCGGCGTCGATCAACACGCCGTCCATCTCAGCGGGCGGCGGCGTCCACCGTCCACTCAATTCTTGGCGCCGGCCGTGCGCGGCGGCAGTCGGTGCAGGGTCACGTCGGTCAGCCGGCCGTCCGTCACCGTCGCGGTCATGTACGTGCAGTGCGGCTGACGGCGACGGTCGGTCGGGGAGCCGGGGTTGAGGAGGCGCAGGCCCGTCGCCGCCGTCGTGTCCCAGGGGATGTGGCTGTGGCCGAAGACCAGCACGTCGAGGTCCGGGAAGCGTTGCGCGCAGCGGTGCTCACGGCCCTGGGCGGCGCCGGTTTCATGGACCACGCCGAAGTGCAGGCCGCCCAGTTCGGCACGGGCCACCTCGGGGAGGCGGGCACGCAGGGCGGGGCCGTCGTTGTTGCCATACACCCCGACGACTCTGCGCGAGCGGTCCTCCAGGAGGTCGAGGGTGTCGGTGTCGACCCAGTCGCCCGCGTGGATGACGACGTCGGCCAGCGGGAGTTCGGCCAGGAGGGGGCCCGGGAGCTGCTTCGCCCGGTTCGGGAGGTGGGTGTCGGACATCAGCAGGAGACGCACACCCCCAGGGTGTCACTCCGCAGCGGACTCGCGGGCGCCACTGCAGGGCGGACCCGCAGGGTGTCAGTCCAGCACGATCTCGCTCCACACCTGCTTCCCGCCGCTCACCGGCACCGTCCCCCACGCCGCTGACATCGCCTCGACGAGGAGGATGCCGCGTCCGCCGGTGGCCTCCCAGCCGATGCTGGTGGGCTTGATCGGCGTGCGCGGCGAGTTGTCGGCGACCGCGATCCGCAGGCGGTGGTTGATGAGGGTGAGGTCCAGCCTGACCTGGCCGTCGGTGTGCACGAGGGCGTTGGTGACGAGTTCGGAGACGATCAGGAGCACGGCGTCCGCGTGGTCGCCCACGCCCCAGGCGCGCAGGGTGCGGTGGGTGAAGCGGCGGGCGTGCCGGACCGCCTCGGGGACGCGCCAGACGGTCCAGCTCTCGCGCAGCGGGCGCAGCGCCATGCCGTCGTAGCGCATCAGGAGAAGGGCCACGTCGTCGCTGCGGTTGGCGCTCGCCAGCAGTTCGTCGGCGACGAGTCCGAGGTGGGCGGGATCGGACGCGGACAGTTGCGCGGCGAGCCGGTTCAGGCCGTCCTCGATGTCGAGGTCGACGGACTCGACGAGGCCGTCCGTGGTCAGGGCCACGATCGTGCCGGGCTGGAGGCGTAGCGGGCTCATGGGGAAGTCGGCCTGCCTGACGACGCCGAGCGGCGGCCCGGTTTCCGACTCGGGGATGTCCGTACTGCCGTCCGGGTGACGCAGCACCGGCGGCAGATGTCCGGCGCGGACGTACCAGGCGGAGCCCTCCTCCATGTCCACGTCGACGTAGCAGCAGGTGGCGAAGAGGTCGGTCTCGAGGTCCATGAGGAGACGGTTGGCGTGCGAGACCACCACGTCCGGGGGGTGCCCCTCGACGGCGTATGCGCGGATGGCGGTGCGCATCTGGCCCATGAGGGTCGCGGCGGAGGCGTTGTGGCCCTGGACGTCGCCGATGACAAGGGCGACGTGGTTGTCGGGCAGCGGGATCACGTCGTACCAGTCGCCGCCGACCTCCAGTCCCGCGACGGTCGGCAGGTAGCGCGCGACGGCGACCGCGCCGGGCAGCCGGGGCAGGCGGCGTGGCAGCAGGGTGCGCTGGAGCATGCCGATGAGTTCGTGCTCGGCGTCGAAGGCGTGGGCGCGCACCAGCGCCTGGCCCGCGAGGCCCGCGGACGCGGTGAGCAGGGCGCGCTCGTCGGGGCCGAAGTCGTGCGGGGCGTCCCAGCCGATGAGGCAGGCGCCGGCCATCCGGCCACCGGCGGGCAGCGGCAGCACGGCGAGGCCGCCGGGGCCGACATCGGCGAGCGCGGGTTCCAGCGGCGCCCCGGCGGGCCAGACGGCGGGGCGTCCCTCGCTGAGGGCCGCCGCGAGCGTCGGCATGGCGCGTACCGGCGCGTCGGGCCATTCCGAGCGCCACTCGGTGCGCCACAGCTCGGGCCAGGCCTCCGCCTCGGGTGGGTCGAGGACGGTGACCACGAGGCGGTCGCCCTCCAGCTCGGCGAGGGCGAGCCGGTCGGCCTGGAGGGGCTTGCGCAGGGCCGCGATCACGGCCTTCCCGACGTCACGGACGGTGCCCGCGGTGGCGAGGGCCGAGGCGAGCCGCTGGACGCGGGCCACGTCGTTGACTCTCGAGCGCAGCTTCGAGGCGTCGATGACCGTGCCCACGAGCCGCGCGGGGCGGCCTTCGCCGCCGGTCAGCAGGCGGGCGCGCAGCCGCAGCCACTTGTGCCCGCCGGAGGGCTGCAGGATCCGGAACTCCAGCTCCCGGTCACCGATGGACATGTGGTCCGGTTCGACCGCGGACATCAGCGAGGGCAGGTCCTCCGGCACGGTCATCGACAGCAGGGTCTCCACCTTGCCGTCGAACTCGGCGGGGCGCAGACCGAACAGGTCCAGCATCTCGTCGTCGACGTCGACGTGCCCGGTGTCCATGGCGAGGTTGAACGCGCTGGCGGGCAGATCGCCGGTGTCCTGCGGTGGGGCGGGCGGGCAGACGACGGCTTCGGCGAGCAGGCCCAGACACGCGCGGTCCTCGGCGCCGAAGCCGTCCGCGTGCTCGCTGACGGCGACCAGGCAGCCGTCGCCCTCGTTCCGCAGCGGCAGCACGGCCAGCGAGAAGTCGAGGGACGGATGGCGCCGGGCGTCGGCGCAGTCGGCGAGCTCCCGAGGACCGAGCCAGAGCGGCCGGCCGGAGCGCAGGGCGTCGGCCGCGGGGGATCCGCCGGAGACCGGGTAGCTGTCGCGCAGCCCGTACAGCGTCCTCGGCACTCCGGCGGACTCGGCCAGATGCAGCTCGTCGCCGCTGGAGCTCGGGGCATACACGGCGGCGAGGGTCGCGCCGGTGAAGACGAGCGTCTGTTCGAGCACGCGGCGCAGGCGCTCACGTGGGTCCAGGTCCGTGGCGAGCGTCTTGAGGGCAAGTTCGGCACGCTGCGTTCTCGCTCCGCGTTCCGCACCGCCCTCACTGACCACGTCCGCAATTACAGCGCTTCCAGGGCGCTCGCGCAGCCCCTGTGACCGTTCCGGGCCTGTCGGGCCTGCGGCGAAGCCCGGCCGCTCGAAAGAAGTCGAACATGTCTTTACCCATGCGTTCCGCACGGTGATCTCGTGACAGGCGTGACTGTCCGTGCCTCTGGTGGGCTGGAAGGCTCGGTGAAACAGGCCGAGGGGGGCATGTCATGGACAAGCGGTACGAGGTCTACGCGCTGGCCGACAGACACTTCTACGAGACGCCGGACCGGCTGTCCGCGACCGAGCGGAGCGCTCCGCCGTCGTACGGCACGGCGCTGCGCGAGGCACCCGAGGGCTGGCGCTCGGCGCGCATCGGTGACTGGCTGACGCTGACGCCGCTCGACCCGGACGGGAGCCCGCGCTCCGGGCCGGCCCAGGGCTGGAAGATCCACGCCTCGGCCACCCGGGAGAACGCGGAGAAGATCGCCGAGATCGTGTGGGACTACTGCGTGCCGCGGCTGATCCCGTTCAAGTTCGTGCCGGGGCCGCATCTGCTGCATTTACGGAACACGAAGTACGCGGCCAGGGACACCAGCGGGAAGTTCGTCACGATCTATCCGGCGGACGAGGACCAGCTCCACCTGGTGCTGCGCGAGCTGGGCGACCTGCTGGACGGCTTCGAAGGGCCGTACATCCTCACCGATCTGCGCTGGAACGAGGGTCCGCTGTACGCCAGGTACGGCGCCTTCGCGCGCTCCTTCGTCGTCGACGAGCGCGGTTCGCTGGTGCCGGCCGTGCGGGACGGCGCGGGGAAGTCGGTGCCGGACCGGCGCCGGCCCTCGTTCCAGGTTCCGGAGTGGGTGACGCTGCCCGCGTTCCTCGAGCCGCAGCTCGCGGCGCGCAACACGACGACGGTCGGCGAACTGCCGTACCGCATCGAGAAGGCCCTGCACTTCTCCAACGGCGGCGGGGTGTACGCGGGCACCGACACCCGCGACGGGCGCAAGGTCGTCCTGAAGGAGGGGCGGCCGCACGCGGGGCTCGCCGCGGACGGGGCCGATGCCATCGCCCGCCTCGAACGCGAGAAGTACGCGCTGGAGCGGGTGTCGGGACTCGGAGTGGTCCCGGAGGTACGGGACTGGTTCACGCTCGGCGACCACCGCTTCCTCGTCATGGACTTCCTCGAGGGCCGCCCCCTCAACTCCTTCTTCGCAGAACGGCACCCCCTGCTCACTCCCGACCCGGATCCGGACGCCGTCGCCTCGTACACCGCCTGGGCGCTGCGCATCCACCGCGCGGTCGAGAAGACCGTCGAGGCGGTGCACGCGCGCGGGATCGTCTTCAACGACCTGCATGTCTTCAACATCATGGTCGGGCCCGACGGGGAGTCGGTGTCCCTGCTCGACTTCGAGGCGGCGGCGCCGATCGAGGAGAACGGCCGCCAGGTGGTCGCCCACCCGGGGTTCTTCGCACCACCGGACCGGACGGGTCCCGCCGTGGACCGGTACGCGCTGGCATGTCTGCGGCTGGCCCTGTTCATGCCGGTCACCACGCTCTTCGTGGTCGACCGCGGGAAGGCCGCCCATCTGGCGGAGGTCATCGCCGGGCAGTTCCCGGACGTGCCCGGGGAGTTCCTGGCGGAGGCCGTCGCCGAGATCACGGGCGACGGCGGCGGGCGGCTCGCGCCGGCCCCCGAGGGGGGAGAGGCCGGCGCGCCTCCGCCCGCCGCTCTGCTCCGGGAGCC